>JAYVLW010000749.1:0-17773 GCA_043759315.1 Myxococcales bacterium | reverse complement strand
TGGATGACGGCGCTCCCGACCTGTCCACGGCAGTTGCGATGCTGGATGGGCTGGCGGCCCTCGGGATCACGGATCAATGCCTCACCCCACATCAGAAGGCCGCTCAGTACCTGCCCGCATGGGACCAGATCGAGCAGACCCTCGCGCAACTCGAGACCGTCCGGAAGCCGTCGCACCCGTCCCTCCGGCTCGGCGCCGAGAACATGTGGGATGATGTATTCTACCAGCGAGCGGGCGATGACACGATCCCGCACTACCGTGGCACCACCGCGTTCCTGGTCGAGATCCCGCCCGCGGTCATGCCGGTCGGGATGGCCGATCGGCTATTCAAGTTCAGGATGGCCGGCAAGCTCCCCGTGCTCGCGCACCCCGAGCGCTATCACGCGCTGTGGGACAACGACGAGCTCGCGCGGACGCTCCGCAACTCGTGTGCGTTCGTGGTGGATCTCGGCGCGGTCGCCGGCTTTCACGGGAAGCGAGAGACCAAGGCCGCACGGCACCTGCTGGAGTCCGGGCTCGCCGCTGCCGTCGCCACCGACGCGCACCAGCTCGGCGACCTGCAGCAAGCCGCTGCCGGGCTCGCGTGGATCGAGAAGAAGCTCGGCCACGCGGCGGTCACCCGCCTGTTCGATCATGCGCCCAGGGCGATCCTCGCCGGTGACCTTCCAGACTGAGTCATGAAGCTCGCGGTAAATCTCGCGCTCTCGCTCGGCATGCTCGCCCTGTGTCTGTGGCTGGTGTGGCCGGGCGCCGCCGAGCGTCACGAGCTGGGGCAGGCATTCCAGCGGCTGGAGTGGAGCTCGTTCGGCCCGTACCTCGCCGCGTACCTGGGGCTACAGATCGTGGTCCATCTGTGCCGCTCGCTGCGCTGGAACCACCTGCTCGCGCCACTCGGCGTGAAGGTGCCCGCCGGGCCGCTGCTCGCGATCTCGAGCGTCGGCTTCATGATGATCCTCGCGCTGCCTGCGCGCCTCGGCGAGTTCGTGCGCCCGAGCCTGCTCCGGCGCCGCGGGATCTCGGCGTCGGCCGCGCTCGGTACCGTGGCCGTCGAGCGCATCATCGATGGCCTGCTGATCTCGCTGCTGGTGTTCGGAACCTTCTTCGCGATGCGCGGCCCGGATGCGCCGGGGTGGATGATGCCCACCGCGTACACGGCGCTCGGCGTGTTCTCGACCGCGCTCGTGTTTCTCCTGTTCGCGATGTGGCGCCCGGAGAAGACCGTCGCGTGGTGTCTGAAGATGTCGCTGTTGCCGCGGTTCTTCCCGCGCGTCGCGCGCCTCATCGAGCTCCGCGTCCTCGACATGATCCGCGGGTTCGGTGCGCTCAAGAACGGAAAGCAGATCGCGCTGTTCCTCCTGTGGAGCCTGATCTACTGGGCCGCGAACGGCTACGGCGTGTGGCTCCTCGCCCGCGCGTTCGGCCTGCCGCTGTCGCTGACCGGCGGATTCGCGGTGATGGGCCTCGTCGGCGTCGGCATCTCGCTGCCCAACTCGCCGGGCCTCGTCGGTCAATTCCAGTGGTTCACGCTGCTCGGCCTGTCGCTCTACCTGCCCGGCGTGATGGACAAGACGACGGACCTCCACGCGCAGGCCCTCGCCTACGCGATCACGCAGCACCTCCTGCAGGTCTCCTGGTACGTCGGCATGGGCCTCCTCGGCATCGTCACGCCATGGGTGTCGTGGGCGGACCTGCGCCGCACGCCCCGTGACCTATCGCCGCCTCCCGAGGTCCCCGAGGCCGCCGTCGTCGCGGGCGGCAAGAAACTGGCCACCTCCGACGCCGGGGGCGACGATGCCTCCGATGCGCCGGCCTCTGGCTAGCCTGCTGTTCGTCGCCGCGGTCTCCACGACCGCGCTCGCGCGCTCGGAGAAGACGCTCGCGTACACCCGCGACGCGGTGTGGCCCGCCGCCGTCCGGTTCCTCGTGGTCGACGAGCACGTGAAGGTCACCGACAAGGATCCCGACGCGGGCTACGTGCTGTTCGAGATCAAGGACGAGGGCCATACGTTCCGCGGCTCGCTCGAGGTCATGACGGTGGTGCGCGACAAGCGGACGAGCGTGCGGTTCGTGCTCCAGATCGAGGACCGTCCCGACTGGATGGAGGTCAGCATGCTGAACCGCCTCGAGCGCAAGCTTCGCGCGGAGCTCGGCACGCCCTCCCCCGCTCCCACGGCTCCGAAGGAGCCGCCGCCGCAAGACACGCAGAAAGACCCGCCGAAGCCCGACGAGGGCGGTCCTCCGATCTCGAAGACGCCGTAGCACGCGCGTCGCCTGCTTGGGCTAGGCTACCCGCCATGGCCGTCGTCGATCTGCGCTCCGACACCGTGACCCGCCCGACGAAGGCGATGCGCCAGGCAATGGCCGAGGCCGAAGTCGGCGACGACGTCTACGGCGAGGACCCCACGGTCAAGGCGCTGGAGGAGCGCGTGGCCGCGTTGATCGGCACCGAGGCCGCGCTGTTCGTGCCCAGCGGCACCATGGCGAACCAGATCGCACTCAAGGCGCACACCCGCCCGGGCGACGAGATCATCATCGGCAAGGACGCCCATTGCTGGCGTCACGAGTCGGGAGCGCTCGCCGCGCTCGCCGGAGCGCAGACGCAGGCGATGGCGGATCACCGGTTCACCGCGGCGGAGGTCAAGGCGGCGTTCAAGTCATTCGACGATCCGTACATGGCGCCGACCCGCGTGGTCACCGTCGAGAACACGCACAACATGGGCGGCGGCATCGTGTGGGACCGCGCGCAGCTCGCCGAGGTCACGCACCAGGCCCACGCACTCGGGATGATCACGCACCTCGATGGCGCACGGCTGTGGAATGCGGCCGTCGCGAGCGGCGCCACCGAGAAGGAGCTCGCGACGGGCTTCGACTCTGTCAGCGTGTGCCTGTCGAAGGGGCTCGGTGCGCCGGTTGGCTCGCTCGTGTGCGGCGCGCGCGACTTCATCAAGCGCTGTCACCGGCTGCGCAAGATGCACGGAGGTGGCATGCGCCAGGCCGGCATCCTCGCCGCGGGTGGGCTGTATGCGGTGGACCACCACCGCGCCCGGCTCGGCGAGGATCATGCGAACGCGAAGGCGATGGCAGAGGCGCTCGTGGGGGCGACCAACCTCGCGGTCGACCTCTCGCGCGTGCACACGAACATCGTGATGATCGACGTCCTCCACGGCTCGGCCGAGCCGGTGGTCCGCATCGCGCGCGAGAACGGCGTGCTGCTCGGCACGGCCACCGCGCATCGCATTCGCGCCGTGACGCACCTCGATGTCGACCGCGAAGGCGTGATCCGTGCGGCGAAGATCATCGCCGAGATCGCGACCACGCTGACCTGAATGCGTTGGCTGCTCGCCCTCGTGGCCGCGTGCTCTGCGCCGGCGACCCTCTCCGAGCTGACCACCGCGGAGCGCCGCGCCGATACCGGCGACACGGACGGAGCGATCACGGCCTACCGCGAGGCCCAGGCGAAGTGCGGCGCGCTGCGCCCGGCGCGTCGCGCCAAGGCCACGTGCGCCGACGCATTGCTTGGCGAGGCCGAGGTGCTCGAGCACGCGGGCCGCTCGCCGCAGGCAATCGAGACGTATCTGGCGATCCCCGCGCGCGCGCCCGGTGACGGCGCGACGAGCGCGATCGCCGTGTTCCGCGCCGGAGAGCTGCAGCTCCGCACGGGCGCGACCGTGCCCGCCTGGACGTCGCTGTGGCGGGTGGTCACCGACTGGCCCGACGAGGCACCCGCGGCGGATGCGCTGCGCCGGTTGCTCGAAGATGGTCGCGGCCGCGATCCGCGCGCACTCGCCGATCAGATGGCGAGCGTGTTGACCGCGCTCGCCGAGACCGACGTCGCCGACAACCTGGTCTGGTCGCTCGCCGATCTCACCGAGCACGAGCTGGCCAACCCCGGCGCGGCGCGCGCGCTCTACGATCGCATCCCCGTCGACTATCCGAACAGCGGTCTCCGCGACGACGCGCGCTGGAACGGCGCCCGGATCTCGCGCGCCATGGGCGATCCCGAGGGCGCCGTGAAACGGCTGCGTGGCCTGGTCGGCACGCGCGAGGTCGCGCTCGGCACCGGCTCGTACTTCTCGATCTGGCTCGACGATGCGCAGCTCGAGCTCGGCCGCGTGCTGCGTGACGACCTGCGTGATCTCCCCGGCGCGATCCGCGCGTTCGAGAAGCTCCCGAAGGACTACCCCGCGTCGATCCTCAAGGACGATGCGCTGTTCGAGCTGGCGGTCACGCAGAAGGCCGCCGGCAACCCGGCGAAGGCGTGCGCGGCGATCGAGAAGCTCGTGAAGCAGTCGCCCGACTCGAAATATCGCGCGCGGCGCGGCGAGGCGGGGTGTTGATGAAGCCGGCGATCACGCTGACCGGCGTGTACAAGCGCTACGAGCACCGCACCGTGCTCGACGGAGTCTCCCTCGAGCTCGTCACGGGCGCGAAGCTCGGCCTGATCGGCCCGGCCGCGTCGGGCAAGAGCGTGATCGCGAAGCTCGTGTGCGGCCTCGAGGAGCCGGATCGCGGGGACATCCGCGTCCTCGGCGAAACCGTGGTCGGCAAGCGCGAGGTGGAGCTCGGCCCGTTGCGCCGGCGGATCGGCATGCTGTTCCAGAACTACGCGCTGTTCGACTTCCTCACCGTCGAGCGTAACGTCGCGTTCCCGCTCGAACAGCGCGGAGGGCTGGAGACCTCGGCCATCGCGACCCGGGTCGCCGATCGGATCAAGGCGGTCGGCCTCGCGGGCAGCGAGCACAAGCTCACGGCGGAGCTCTCGGGCGGCATGAAGAAGCGCGTCGGGATCGCGCGCGCGACCGTCGCCGATGCCGAGCTCGTGATCTACGACGAGCCCACGGCGGGCCTCGATCCGGTGACCACGCAGAAGATCTACGACCTGCTCGCCGCCGACCAGGCGCGGACGAAGGCGACCGTGCTGGCGATCTCGAGCGACGTGGCCGCACTCGCCAACTTCGTCGACGAGATCGCGTTCCTCTATCACGGGAAGATCATCTATCGCGGGCCCGCGGCGACGATCGCGGATGCGCCCGATCCGCTGGTCCGCCAGTTCGTGCGCGGCGACCTCGAGGGTCCTCTCGAGGACATGCCGCAGGCGGAGGCCACGTGATCGGGGAGCGCGCGATCGAGAGCCTCGGTGCCGGTGCCCTGCGGGTGGCCCAGGAGGTCGGCGGCATCCTCGTGCTCACCGGCCAGGTGCTGCGCGCGCTGGTGCCGCCGCGGATCGACGGGCGCGAGCTGCTCAAGAACCTCTACAAGATGGGCAATCGCTCGGTACCGATCGTCGTGTTGACGGCGTTCTTCGCAGGCGGCCTGATGATGCTGCAGACCGGGCCGTTCGTGAAGAAGCTCGGCGCCACGTCACTCGCGGGCTGGGGCGCCGGGTACGCCGTGCTCCGCGAGATCGGACCGATCCTGATCGGCCTGATGTTCTCGGGGCGCGTCGGAGCGAACAATACCGCCGAGCTCGCCACGATGACCGTCACCGAGCAACTCGACGGCCTGCGCGCACTCGCGATCGATCCCGTTCGCTACCTCGTGGTGCCGCGCGTGATCGCGATGATCGTCATGCTCGTCGCGCTGACCATCCTCGGCGATCTGGTCGCGCTCCTCGGCGCGAGCATCGTCGGACGCTCCATGCTCGGCATCGACTGGTCGACGATGTACAACTCGTTCGCCGACAACCTGCGCCCGTACGACTTCCTGCACGGCGTCTACAAGTCGATCGCGTTCGGTGGAGCGATCGCCGTGACGTCCTGCTACTTCGGCGTCACCGTGCGCGGCGGCGCGGTCGGCGTCGGCAAGGCCGTCAACGCCGCGGTGGTCGCGGCGGCGGTCTCGATCATGCTGCTCGACTTCTTCCTCACCTACACGACCGGATAGGAATGACGAGCTTCGCCCGCAGACGCATCGAACGGATCGGGGACCGGGTGGTCGGAACCAGCCGCGTCGTCATGGAGCTGTGGCTGGTCTACGTGGGCACCGTCGCGGGCATGTTCCGCCGCGGAAAGCACCGCCCCGCTGGCGAGCTCGCGCGGCAGATGCACGCGATCGGAAATCGGAGCCTGGTCTTCATCATCGTCACGCTGGGCTTCATCGGCATGGTGATGACCTACCAGGCGTGCCAGCAGCTCTCGCGCGTCACGGGCGACTACTCGCAGATCGGGATGCAGTACCTGCGTCTCATCATCAGCGACTTCGGACCCACCCTCACCGGGCTGATGCTCGCCACCCGCGTCGGCGCCGGTATCGCCGCGGAGATCGGGTCGATGAAGGTCACCGAGCAGATCGATGCGCTACGGATGAGCGGCGTGCTCCCGATCGACTACCTGATCGTCCCGCGCTTCATCGCTTCGCTGATCATGACCCTCGTGTTGTCCGTCCTCGGCGCGACCGTGATGTACGCCGCCGGCGGCCTGACCGCGCAGTACTCGTTCGGCGTCAACCCGCATCTGTTCTTCGACATTTCGCTGATCCGCCCGCGCCACGTCATCCTCATGGTCGTCAAGGCCATGTCCTACGGTGCCGCGATCCCCGTCGTCGCCGGGTTCTGTGGCCTGCGCGCGCGAGGCAGCTCCGAGGGCGTGGGATGGGCGACCACGGCCGCCGTGATCGGCAGCTCGTTCGCTGTCATCACCCTCGACTTCCTGATCTCTGCCGCCGCGCTGTTCCTGACGGACGGTGACCTGTGACGGCGTACGTCGAATGGAAGGACGTGCGGAAGGCGTTCTCCGGCAAGCCTGTCCTCACGGGCATGAGCCTCGCGGTCCACAAGGGCGAGGTCATGTACATCATCGGAACCTCGGGCGTCGGCAAGAGCGTCACGATCAAGCATCTGATCGGCCTCCTGCGCATCGACTCCGGCGAGGTCTGGTTCGATGGCAAGCGCATCGATCAGCTCCGCGAGCGCGACTTCGCTCCGATCCGCAAGCGCATCGGCATGGTGTTCCAGTCGTCGACCCTGTTCGACTCCATGACGCTCGCCGAGAACGTCGCCCTCCCCCTCCGCAAGCACCAGCGCCTGTCGCATGCGGCCGCTCTCGAGGAGGCGAAGCGGCGGCTCGCGCAGGTCCACATGGAACGCCACGCCGACCGCTACCCCGGCGAGCTCTCCGACGGCATGCGCAAGCGCGCCGCGATCGCCCGCACGCTCGCCCTCGATCCGGAGGTGGTGCTGTTCGACGAGCCCACCACCGGCCTCGACCCCGTATCTGCGCGGCGCGTCGATCGCTTGATCCGCGAGCTCGCCGACAAGCTCGGCGTGACCGCGATCATCGTCTCGCACGATCCGCCATCGATCTTCGGCGTCGCCGATCGCGTCGCCTTCCTCTACCAGGGCGTCGTCCACGTCGTGGCCACGCCCGCGGAGTTGCGCACGTCCACCGATCCGATCGTCCAGCAGTTCATCGGCGGGAAGTCCTCCGGGCCGATGGAGACGCCGGGGTTCTAGGCCGTTCTTAGGCCAGCTCCTTGACCATCGCCATCGCCTCGGCGATGTGCTTGTTGACCCGGATCTGCGAGTCGGTGACGTGCCGCACGAGGCCGCTGCGATCGATGACGAACGTGATTCGCATGTCGAGCCCGAGGAACTTCCCCACACCGAACGCATCGCGCGCTTCCCCCGCGATGTCGTGCAGGAGCGTGAACGGGATCCGGTGTTCGGCGATGAACTCCTTGCGCACCGCCGGCGTCCCCGAGCTGATGCCGATCACCTCGGCGCCCGCGGCGACGAACGCCTCGTAGGCGTCACGGAACCCGCACGCGTGCTTCGTGCAGCCCGGCGACTGATCCTTCGGATAGAAGTAGAGGACGAGCGTCTTGTTCCCGACAAGGCCGCGCAACTTGACCGGTGTCCCATCGGGAGCCGGCAACGCGAGGTCGGGGATCGGGGTACCGGGTTGGAGTGGGCGGGTCATGTTCAGTCCTTCGGCTTCGCGATGATCTTCCACGGCTGGCGCTTCATGATCTTGCCCAGCTCCTTCGCATCCTCAGGGAATTCGGGATCCTTCATGAGGCGCCCCATCGAGCCCTCGCCGCGAGCGATGCGCCCGTTGATCTCGTCGACCTTCGCGAGCAGCGGATCGATCTTGTCGAGGGCGAGGCGCGTCCGTGCGAGCACGGCGTCGAGCTTGGCGGATGGATCGAGCGTGGCCACGGTGCCACCGATGCGCGCGACGTTCGCGCCGAGCTGTGCGGCGAGCGGCTGGAGCCTGTCGAGCGCGGTCCGCGCCTGGGCGAGCGTGGTGCGCGCCGTGGAGATGGTCGCGCGGAAGTGCGCGAAGCCGGGCTCGCCGCCGAGGCCGACGTCGTAGGTCTGCCTCGCCTCCTCGAGGAGGCCGCGCACCTGAACCGCGAGCTCGAAGGCGGCGATCGTCGGCTGATCTGCCGTGAGGTTGGCGAGGTTCGTCCCGAGCGCGGCGAGCTGCGCGGTGAACGCCGCCAGCTCCGGGCGGACCTCCGCCACGAACGTGCGCACGACCGTCGTGTTGGTCCACATGCGCTGGAGGACGTTGTCGAGGCTCGGCGGATCGGCCGCGCGCAGCTCGGCCCCCTCGCGGATCGGCGGACCCGGTTCGGCGCCGCGCCGGGCAGGGGCCACCTCGAGGTATTTCTCGGAGAGCGGGCCACGCGACGAGACGAACACCTCGGCGCCGGCCGGGACCTTCCAGGTCTGATCGGCGTCGATCGCGACGATCGCCACGATGCCGACGCCGCCTTCGAGCACATCCGTGGCGCCGTGCAGCACGTTCTCGACGGACTCGACGTGGCCGATGCGCTGGCCGGCGACGACGAGGCTCGCCTTCTCGCGCAGGCCCGCGCCGTGGCCGAGGTACACCTTGATGCGCGTCCGCGAGCCGAGCTCGATCCGATCGTAGAGAAACACGAAGAACGCGATCGCGGCCGCGATCAACGCGAGGGCGATCGCCCCGACCCGTCGGGTCAAACGCTCGTCTTGCGCGAGCAGGCTCACGGAGTGCCTCGCACGCTGCCGGTTACTCCTTCCAGAAGAACTTCCATGGATTCCGCTTGAGGTCGCGGATCAACTCGCGGATGTCCGAGTACAGCTCGTCACGCGACAGCAGCGCACCGATGGTGCCTTTGCCGGCGCGGATATCGACGACGATTCCGTTCGTATTGTCGAGCAGCGTGGCCGCGCGCCCCGCGGCCAGGCCCGCGCTGTCGAGCGCCTTGTCGACCGAGGTCAGGCGCTGGTCGGTGACGAGGCCGGTGACCCGTGTGGCGTCCGTCATGAACGCCGAGGCGCTCGGCGTGAGCGTGGACAGCGAGCTCCGGACCGCGCCCATCATACCGTCGGCGCTGGCGAGGAGGTTCGCGACGGGGCGGCCGTCGCCGAGCCCGGCGTTGACCTTCGACAGCGTGGTCTTGCCCTCGGCGGCGAGCGCGCCTGCCGAGGAGATCAGCTCGCCGAGTCCCTTGCGATTCTCGACGAGCAGCGTATTGATCTCGGCGACCGCGCTCGCCCCGTTCGAGAGCAGGTGCTTGATCGCGTCGCGATCGTCGCGCAGCACGGCGGAGACGCCGTCGAGGACCTCGTAGAGCCGCGCGACGACGAGGTCGGTGCGCGGCGGATTGTGCACCTGGTGATCGTCGTGGATGATCGCGTTCGCGGCGATCGGCGGCTTGTTCCAGTCCTTGCCCGGCACGACCTCGAGGTACTGCTCGCCGAGCACGCCGGCCGTGTTGATGAAGAACTCGGCGTCGCTCCGGATCGAGTCGCGCACGCGATCCTCGACCCACGCCGTGACGCGGACCTGCACGCGCTGGTTGATCTCGGGATCGATCGCACCGCCGATGAACTCGACGCTCTTGACCTTGCCGACCTTGATGCCGGAGACCTTCACCGGCGCCCCCGGCTGCAGGCTGCCGATGTAGTCGAAGTCGAGCCGGATCTCGAAGCCCGAGCGCAGCGAGAAGTTTCCGAGGATGAACACGAAGCCGACGAGGATCGCCGTCGAGATCAAGATCAGCAGCCCGACCTTGAACTCCAGACCACGTTCGCGCATGCGCAGGAGCGTAGCCCGAAACGACAACCGGCCCGGAACCGAAGGCTCCGGGCCGCTGTTACAGGGAGACGCTGCTTACTGCCAGCCGCCGCCGCCACCCTGCTGACCACCGCCGCCTTGCGGTGGGAAGCCTCCGCCACCTTGCGGCGGATAGCCTCCGCCACCCTGCGGCGGGTAACCACCACCGCCCTGCGGCGGGTAGCCTCCGCCCTGCGGCGGGTAACCACCACCGCCCTGCGGCGGATAGCCTCCGCCCTGCGGCGGGTAACCGCCACCGGCGGCCGGCGGCTGACCGCCGCCACCCTTCTTGCCGCCGAACATCGCCATCGCTTCCTCGTACGCAGCCGGCGCCGACATCATGAGAACGCCGAAGAACGCCACGATGGGAAGCAGGCCGTGGGCCAGCATCAGGATCGAGCCGACAAATCCACCGCCGTGCACGACGCTGCCGAGGAAGAACAGCACCTGCTGCGCGGGGAGCCACGCGATGAGCACCGCCGCGATCAAGGGTCCCAGTGAATCGACGGCTTGCAGCGCCGGAGGCAGCTTCTTCGGCGGAACGACGAACGTGATGCAGAACACGCCGAGCACGAGGATCAGGAAGAACAGAAGATTGTGGATGATGAACAGAACCGGCACGCCGGAGAAGTTGAACAGGTGGAAGCCGTCGATCAGCGACGGGATCAAGCAGCCAGCGCCGATCGCGATGATGATGCGAGCTGTCTGATCCTGGGGCTTCGCGATGCGGGCCAGAAGGCCGAACACCAGCAGCGAGTAGCCGAGGATGTGAAGGCCACCACCGGAGATCGCGATGCCGTAGAGCATCCCGAGTCCGCCGCCGCCGCCGCGGCCAGCCATCATTCCGATCGTGAAGACGAAGAACCCGAACCCCATGTGCGTGATGAACAATCCCGCATACGAGATGCCGAACGGAATCCACTGCAACACCACAGGTGGAATCTTCGCGCGCATGTCGGCCGGAGCTGCCGTGAGCAGGAGGTAAGCACCGCCGGCGACGATCGGGAAGATCAGGAACTCGAACGCGGGAAGCGGTGTCGTCCACGCGAACACCGTCGGACTCAGCATGAACGGCACGAGGATCGATGCGATCAGCGCGACGCCCGCGATGAACAGCATCTTCTTCTGGAAGCCGCCGTCACGCAGTTGAGCGACCGGGAATCCGAAGATCGTTCCCGGCGCGGAGTTCGGCAGCTTGCGCGCGATGTCGTCGAGCGGTCCCGGCAGATCCTGCTGCGGTGCGCCGAAGCCCGGCTGCGCCTGCGGATAACCGCCACCAGCCGGCGCGCCATAGGGGTTCGCCTGCGGAGCCGGCTGACCGTACGGGTTCGCCTGCGGAGCGGGCTGGCCATATGGGTTCGCCTGCGGAGCCGGCTGGCCGAAGCCACCCGGCGCGGGCTGCGGCTGACCGTACGGATTCGCTTGCTGCGGCGGCTGGCCGAAACCACCCGGCGCGGGCTGCGGCTGACCGTACGGATTCGCCTGCTGCGGCGGCTGACCGAAACCACCCGGCGCCGGCTGCGGCTGACCGTACGGGTTCGGCTGTTGCGGCTGCGGCTGACCAAATCCACCCGGCTGCGGCTGGCCGTACGGATTCGCTTGCTGCGGCGGCTGACCGAAGCCACCCGGCGCGGGCTGCTGCGGCTGGCCGTACGGGTTCGCCTGCTGCGGCGGCTGACCGAAGCCTCCTGGCTGCGGACCGGCCGGGGGATAGCCGGGCTGCTGCGGCTGGCCGAAGCCCTGCTGCGGCGGCTGCTGGCCGAAGCCCTGCTGCGGCGGAGGCTGGAACCCGCCCTGCTGCGGAGGCGCGCCCGGACGACCCGGCTGCTGCGGACCAGGCGCGGGTCCGCGACCCGGCACCATGGGTGCGGCAACACCGAACATCGTCTTCGCGGGCTGTCCGCCCGGAGCACCTTGCTGCATCGGCGGCATCGGCCGACCACACGTTCCGCACGCCGGCGCGTTCGTCAGCACTGCGGCGCCGCAGTACGGACACGGCCTAGTTGGAGTCGCCATTCGGGATCCCCTGTCCTTTCGAGCGTGAACGGTATCGCACGCCTCCCTCGGGACGCAACGAAGTGAGGACGTTTTGCCCGCCACCGATCGGACAGCCGTCCATGGTAGAAACACACGTGGCGCGCCGGCTTCCTGGACAGGATGGCGTGCGGGGCGAGGCGGTCGAGGTCAGGATCGCCGGCTCCGCCGTGCGAGCCTATGGCGACGAGAGCCTGGCCGCCGCGACGCTGGCGTCCGGCGGGCGCATCCTGTCGCGTTCGCTCAAGTACCACCGGCCACGCACGTTCTTCTGCTTCGAGGGTCACTGCAGTGGCTGTCTCGTCAGGATCGGTGGGGTGCCCAACCTGCGCGCGTGTCAGGCGCCGTGCACGCCGGGCGCCGAGGTCCAGGGGCAGAACGCGTTCCCGTCGGCGGAGATCGATCTCCTCGGTGCGGTCGACTTCCTGTTCTCGCGCGGTATGGATCACCACACGCTGATGACCGGCTCGTCGGTGCTGAACAAGCTCGCGAACAAGGTGGTCCGGCAGCTGTCCGGTCTCGGCAAGCTGCCGGACGTCGCCGCTGCCGAGCTGCCGGAGGTGCATCGCTTCGACGTCGACGTGTGCGTGATCGGCGGAGGCCCCGCGGGGCTCGCTGCGGCGACGACGACCGCGCGCGGCGGACGCTCGACCGTCCTCGTCGACGACCAGCTGCGTCCGGGCGGCAGCCTGCGCACCGATCCGCGGCTCGGCCGACAGGTCGCCGAGACCCGATGGGGCGAGGCGGTGCAAGCGGGCGTCACGGTGCTCGCGCGCTCGACCGCGATCGGCTTCTTCCCGGAGGACGACGGCGGCGTGCTCGCGGTGGCCGCGCCCGATCGCCTGTACCGGATCTACGCACGGCAGTGGATCTGGGCGACCGGCGGCTACGTGGTCAACCTGCCGTTCCCGGACAACGATCGTCCGGGCGTGATCGCGGCGCGCGCCGTCGGCCGGCTGCTCGTGGATCACGCCATCCTCGCCGGCGACAAGGTCTGCATCATCGAGACCCCGGATCTCGACGCAGATGTCGTCGCGCTCGCCGACGCCCTGTCGGCAGCGGGCGCGGACGTGACCCGCATCCCGCTCGCGGACGTCACGGGGACGCGCGGTCGCGGCTGGGCGTCGGCCGTCGATACGAAGCGCGGCAAGCTCGACTGCGATCTGATCGCCGTCGCGGCGATTCCCGCCCCTGCATCCGAGGGCCCGCGCCAGCAAGGATGCACCGTCGTGCTCGACGCGGCAGCGGGTGGCTTTCGCGTGGTCACCAACGAGCTCGGCCAGACCACCACGGTGAACGTGTGGGCATGCGGCGATGTGACCGGCTACCGCGGAACGGCCGCGTCGGCCGCGGATGGCGCGCGCGTCGCGCAGAATCTGTTGCAGGCGAGGCGCTGAATGCCCGGGAAGATCGTGCTGTGTCGGTGTGAGGACGTCACGCTCGATGACATCGAGCACTCGGTGTCGCGCGGCTATCGCGACATCGAGGAGGTCAAGCGCTACACCGGCTTCGGTACCGGACCGTGTCAGGGCAAGGAGTGCCTCGCCGTCGTCGCTCTGCAGCTCGCGCGGATCACGCAGCAGCACCCGAGCGGCATCCCGCCGTTCACGTCGCGCCCTCCGCTCGCGCCGACACCGCTGAAGCTGCTCGCGAAGGATCCGGGCGCGCACCGGTTCTTTGACGATCTCGGCGACGACGAAGGGGAAGCCTAGGTGCAAGGCGCGAGCGACGACGAAGCCGACGAGAGCCGCGCGGACGTCTCCGGCGAGATCCGGCTGCCGGCGACGCTCGAGGGCACCAACGGCCCCGTCCCCGAGCGCGCCGAGATCGCGATCGTCGGCGGCGGCGTGATCGGCCTCGCGATCGCCTACTACCTCGCGAAGCGCGGCCTCCACGACGTCGTCGTGCTGGAGCGCGGCTATCTCGCCGAGGGGGCATCGGGGCGCAACGGCGGCGGCGTGCGCCAGCAGTGGTCGACGGAGATGAACATCCGCCTGATGCAGGAGTCGGTCGAGCTGTGCCGGCGGTTCGCCGTCGACCTCGGCGTCAACGTGTGGTTCCGCCAAGGTGGATATCTGTTCCTCGCGCGCAATGCCAAGGAGATCGCGCGGCTCGAGAAGAACATCGCGCTTCAGAACCGCTGCGGCGTCGCGACGCGCATGCTCGAGCCGAAGGCCGCGCTCGACATCGTCCCCGAGCTCAACCTCGACGGCATCGTCGGCGCCTCGTACAACCCGAGCGACGGCATCCTCTTTCCGTGGCCGTTCCTGTGGGGATACGCGCGGCAGGCGGCGGCGTATGGCGTGCGCATCTTCACGCAGACTCCCGTCGGTGGCCTCGAGCCGATGGCCGGTGGCGGCTACACCGTGCACACACCGCGCGGTGCGGTGCGCGCGCGCCGCGTGATCAACGCGACCGGCGCGTGGTCACCGAAGCTTGCGGAGATGATCGGAGTGCAGGTGCCGACCTGGCCGATCCGCCACGAGATCTGCTCGAGCGAGCCGCTGAAGCCCTTCCTTCGGCCGATGGTCTCCGAGCTCGCGAGCGGCCTGTACTGCAGTCAGTCGATGCGCGGCGAGATCGTCGGCGGCGTGTCCTTGCCGGGCCATGGCTCGACGTACGCGATGGGCTCCACGCTCGCGTTCCTCGCGACCTACGCGCGTCGTCTGGTCCGCCTGATGCCGGTCCTGGGCGACATCAAGATCCTCCGCCAGTGGGCCGGCCCCTACGATCAGTCCCCCGACGGCAATCCGATCCTCGGCGCGGCGCCCGGCCATCCCGACTTCTTCCTCGCCTGCGGCTTCGTCGGCCACGGGTTCATGATGGCGCCGATCATCGGCAAGCTCTATGCGGAGTGGCTGACCGGCGGACCGCCTCACGAGATCTTCGCGCGGTCGCAGCTCGCACGGTTCGCGGACGGTAGCGGCGCCCAGCACGACAAGGAAGACTTCAACATCGGGTAACCTCTCGCTCGATGGTGGACACTCGGTCGGGAACCGAAAGCCTGCGGCTCGTCTGTTTCGAGCTCCGCGGTCAGGAGCTGGCGCTGCCGATCGGCGACGTCCGGGAGACGCTGCCGGTCCAGCCGGTGACGCGCGTGTTCCTCACGCCCGCCTGTATCGCCGGGGTGTTCAGCCTGCGTGGCGAGATCGTGCCGGTGATCGATCTCGGCGTGCTGCTCGGGATGGCGCGCACCGAGGTGGGCGAGGAGTCGAAGATCGTCGTCGTCGAGCATGCCGCGGGCACCGCCGGCGTGATCGTCGACCGGCTGCGGGATCTGCGCACGCTCGATCACCCGCTCGATCCACCGCCGAACAACCTCCCCGTCGAGCTCGCCGCCCTGCTCGCCGGTGTCGCGGCAACCTCGACTGGTACGGTGCGCGTTCTCGACGCGAAGGCCGTGCTCACCGCCGAACCCCTGCGCGAGATCGCGGAAACGTCTGACGAAGGTAGGCCCGCATGAGCAGCAAGAGACCGCTGCGGTTCCCGATGTTCCTGAAGTTCCTGCTCGCGTGTCTGCTGCTGGCAGGCCTGCTCCTGTTCGGCGGCGCGCTCGTCGTCAAGCAGAAGTCGACGTTCACGAACCGCGGCAACTTCCTCGCCAAGCACTTTCGGCGCTACGAGTTCTATCAAGAGCGCGTCGGGCGCGGGATGACCGGCACGGTCGAGCTGGTCGCTGCCGACCCGGCGCTGCGCCAGGCGCTCAGCGCGCCGCCTCCTCCACCTCCCGGTGAAGGGCCTGCGCCCGCCGGTCCCGACGTCACGTCCGTCGCGAAGGGGCTGTTCGAGCGGCTGTCGTCGAAGAACAGCGTGCAGCCGGACATCTTCCTGGTGGTCAACGCGACCGGCAAGCTGCTGTGGGGCTCGCCCGGCAGCGGCGTGGATGCAGCCTCGACCGGTACGATCGCCGCCGTCGAGAAGGCGCGCACGGGCAGCGTGTTCGCGCATCGCATCCAGATCGTGGACACCACCGCATATCAGATGACCGCGCTCCCCGTGAAGGTCGCGGGCGGCGACACCGTCCTCGGTGCGGTCGTGGTCGGTGTGAAGCTGCAACGCATGATCACCGAGTACGCGGATCAGACCGATGATCAGTCCGAGCTGCGCTACCGACCGACGCTGATCGACGGTACGCAGCTGCTGGCCACAGCGCTCCCCGGTCCTCCCGGCGAGGTCGCGCGCGCGATGCAGCCCGACAAGCTCGTCCGCGTGACCGTCGGCGACGATACCCGCGAGGTCATCCGCCTGAAGGACAACGACTACGACTTCTACTTCGAGGATCTCGACGGCTACAAGAACGCCGACGCCGGCTCGGTCGGCAAGCTCTACATCACGCGCAGCCGTGCGCAGGTCGTGGATCCGGCGAGCTCGCTACCGTGGCTCGAGATCGGCGTCGGCATCGGGTTGTCGTTGCTCATCGCGTCGGGCCTCGCGTTCTGGGTGACACGGCCGATCAAGCAAATGGTCGCGCAGTCGCGTGCGCTCCTCGCGGGCGACACGGATCTGACACAGCGGATCGTCGTCAACTCGCGCGACGAGACGGCGGACCTCGCCGACAACATCAACCAGGTGTTCGCACGCGTGCAGACACTCGCGAGCGGCGTGCAGTCCGCGGCGTTCCAGGTCGGCGCATCGAGCGCGGAGATCAGCGCGGCGTCGCGCGAGATGCTCGGCGGCCTCAAGGACCAGACGCTGAAGATCGAGAGCTCGACCACGGCAGTCACCGAGCTCTCGGCTTCGATCCAGACCGTCGCCGGCAACGCGGCGCAGGCGACCGACGTGGCGGAGCAGTCGACCACCGCGGTCAACGCCGCCGTGTCGCGCATGACGCAGATCCAGGTCTCCGTCGATGATGCGGCCGAGAAGATGCGCGAGCTCGCGGAGAGCTCGAAGCGGATCGGCAACATCGTCGAGGTCATCCGGCAGATCAGCGAGCAGACCTCGATGCTCGCACTCAACGCGTCGATCGAGGCGGCGCACGCGGGCGAGCAAGGCCGCGGCTTCGCGGTCGTCGCCGACGAGGTGTCGTCGCTCGCGCGCCGGGTCGGACAATCAGCGAAGGATATCGAAGCGTTGATCCAGACGGTGAAGGAGCAGACGCAGGCGGCGATCACGTCGATGGAGCACGGTGCGCGAGAGGTGGGGAACGGCTCGGCGCTGGTGACCTCCACGCTGACCGGTCTCGGTCAGCTGATCTCCGTGGTCAAGGAGACGGCGACCGCGGTGCAGGAGCAAGCGATGGTGTCCGACGAGATCGCGCGCAACATGGACGCGGTTCGCCACATCGCCACCGAGGTGCTCTCGGGATCCGAGGAGTCCGTGGTGCAGGCCGAGAAGTTGCACGAGCTGGCGTTCGAGCTCGAGGAGTCGATCGGCGGCTTCAACCTCGATGGCAGCAAGCTCGGCGGCGCGGGCGCGAAGCGCGTCGAGGGCGGCGCGAAGCGGGCCCTGGCCGCCGCGCCCCGGGTGAAGCCGGCGAAGCCGCGCCTCGAGGAGCACGACTGACGCGTGGCGCTCGCGCCCGACATCCTCGCCGGCGTCGCGCGCCGGCTCGCCGAGCATGCAGGGCTCCAGCTCCCCGCGTGGGTCGTCGACGCGCGGACCCGTGCGCGGATCGCGGCGCTCGGACTGACGCCAGAGGCATATCTGGACCTCATCGAGAGTGGGCGCGGCGAGCTGGAGCTCAGCGCACTCGT
>JAYVLW010000748.1:0-5600 GCA_043759315.1 Myxococcales bacterium | reverse complement strand
ACCGATCAGCGAACGCTGACGGAGACCACCGCGCTGGTCCGAACCTACCGGGTCGCGTTCACGGCGTTCGACATCGAGTGGGTCACGGCAGCAAGTGAGAGGTGGCTCGATCTGCCTGGACTCCCCGCAACGAAGGTCTGCGCGCTACACAACGCCATCCTGCGCAAGTACTCCAAGGGCGTCGATGTCCAGCTCAACAAGTGGTTGGTGATGCAGGGTGACGTGCTGTCACCGATGCTGTGCGCCGAGAAGACCTCGACCAGCTCGTTCCCGGAGTAGCCAAGGCTCGTCGGCGTCCGCCCCGTGGCACTTGTTAGTCGGTGTGCGGGAGATCGTGCACGCTGCAGTCGTTGCAAATTTCTAGATCGGTGCGTGCTGGCGGTGGCACTTCGCTGCTGGGGTGCGTAGGCAGCTTCTCGCCACACTGCATGCAGCGGCCATCCAGCGCATGTTGAATGGGGGTCTTGAGTTTCGTCGTCACGAGCGCGGGTTGCATCTCCCGTCCTTCTGCGAGCGACGTGCCGCCCGTTGCCGATCTGCGTCATGCCGACTCGTCGCGTCACGTTAGGTGAGCGTTCGAGCGGCCGATCCCGGACAAAGGCGCGACCTGCGGTGGGCACGTACGGGACCCCTGTCTTGGGCATTCGCCTCAGCGCGTGTACGTGATCTTGAGCTGGCGCTGCTCGAGGTGGAACACCTTGACCGGGCCGCTCGGGGGAACGTCGGGGCGGATCCGGACTTCGGACTCGGCGTTCCAGAAGCTGCCGTCGGCGCTCGGCACGAGCTCGACCGCCGGCTGCCCCGCGGGCTTCGCCGAGAAGCCCTTCGGAATCGCCGCGATCTCCATCGTCGCCACGTCCTCGACGAGCTTCGGCGGCGCCCCGAGCTTGGTCAACGTGGCCTTGCCCGCCTCGTCGATGGTGTAGGTGCCGACCATGCGCTCGATCAGCGCGCCGTCGAGGATGCCGGCGACCTCCTTCGCCTGCGGCGTCAGCGTGCCGCCGAGTGCGGCCTCGACCGCGGCTTTCGCGATCGGATCGATGTGGATGCCCTCGACGTTGGTCCACGCCACGACCACGAGGTCGGCGTCCGGGACACGCCAGTACGAGGTGCCGAAGCCATCGATACCGCCGTTGTGCCAGACGACGGCGTGGCCGGCGACCTCGTCGACGACCCACCCGTATGCATACTTGTCGAGGGCGGGCTGGTAGAGCTTCGCACGCTCGGCCGCGGACAGGATCGCGTCGCCCGAGAGCGCGCGGTGCCAGCGCACCATGTCGCGCGCCGTGGAGCGGATGGCGCCCGCGGCGTACGGGACCGACATGTCGATCGGGTGTGCGGGAACGCGAGCCTGCTTGTCGATCTGATAACCCTCGGCGCGGTCCGCCGTGCCGATCGCATCGCCGACGACGGTGCGGGCGAGCTTCGCGGGCTCGAACACATGCGCTCGCATGTACTGCTCGTACGACTCGCCGCTGACCTTTTCGAGAATGAGCCCGAGGATGATGTAGCCGCTGTTGGAGTACTTGTGCTGCGAGCCGGGAGCGAACTCGAGCGGTAGCTCCCAGAACGTGTGGAGGATGTCCTGCGGCGAGATCTTGTCGGCGCGGTTCTCCATCAGCTCGTCGTTCTCGGTGTAGCTGGGGATGCCGGCGGTGTGCGTGAGGAGCTGGTGGACCGTGACCACCTTGCCCGGGCCCGCGTAGTCGGGGAGGAGCTTGCCGACGGTGTCGCTCACGGCGAGCTTGCCCGCCTGCTCGAGCTGCAGGATCGCCGCGGCGGTGAATTGCTTCGTCACCGAGCCGATACGGAACGAGGTGTCGGCCGTGGCGAGGCGCTTGGTCATCGCGTCGGCGAAGCCGTAGCCGTGTTCGAACAGGATCTGATCGTGCTGAGCGACGAGGATGAAGCCGCTGAAGCTGCGGACCTCGGAGCCGCCGCCGATCGCATCGAGGTACGGGGGCAGCTGTGCGGCGAGGTTCGCGAGGTTGACGCCGTGGTCACCAACGGGCTGCGTTGGAACGGCGGGCGCTCCCCCGCAAGCCGCGAACAGGAGCAAGGATGCAAGAGGCCTCGACATCCGCTGGGTCTATCACGGTGTGCTCGTCACCGCGGCGGCGCCGGAGGTTTCAGGGACGCCCCTGATCCGCGGACGGGATCACCAGCGGTGACAGATCGTCGTGCTCGAACGCGTCGTGATCGGCGGCCTCCTGTGCCGCCTCGGCGAGCGCGGTCGCGATGACCTCGTCGGTCAGCTCCTGCTGGCGACCGGCGATCACCGGAGCGATCACCGTCCAGCCCATCACGCCCTGGCTGTTCAGGCTGGCCCCGTGTGAGCTCGCGAGGCGGCCGCCGAGTAGGGTACCCAGCGCGAGCAGGTCCTTCTTTCCGAGCGCGTCGATCGCGGTGTGCGAGAGGCCGCGCTGGTACGCGGCGCGGTCGCGGACTTTGAGGCTCAGGCCACCGAGGTCGGCGAACCCGAGCAGTGCGTCGGCGTCGGCGCGGGCGTGCGCGCGCAGCTGCGCATCGGCGACCCGCGCCGCCGGCGACGACCACGCTGGGGCGTGCTGGTCGATGGCGCCCGCGAGGAACACGCCGTCGCGCTCCTCCTTGAGCTCGATCACGAAGTCATCGGCAGGCCCCGTCGTCGGCCCATCGAGGAGCACGTTGTATCGGAGCGCCGGGTAACTCGAGACGCCGGCGCCCACCCGGCGCGCGCGAAGCTTCACCGCGGCCGGCTCGCCGCGGCGCGCGGCCCACTGCGCGACCGCGGCGTCGATCCGCGCGGCCTCATCGGCGGACACCTCGAACACCGTGTCCTCGTAGACACCGTCCCCCGCGACCGGATCGAGATCGCCGACCCGCAACACACGCGTCGGGCCGGCCAGCTCGGTGACCGCAACGGCCTCGTCGCCGAGATCCTCGGCGTCGTCGAGCTCCTCGTCGAACAGCGGATGCAGGCTGCGGCCGAGCGCGATCGGTGCGCCGCCGCTGGCGAGCCCGGTGATCTGCGCCGTGTAGCCTTCGACGATCCGGGATACGAGCACGGCATCGTCCCCGTCGCCGTGCGTCGCGAGCACCATGCCGACCGCGAGCCTGCGCAGGTCGGCGACGAACGGGCCGTACCCGGCGGCGTCGAGATCGTTCCAGTCGACGAGCATCGTGCCGTCGGCCGCACGGAACGTGCCGAGGTTTTCGGGGTGGGGATCACCCACAACGAGCACCGAAGGCGCGGTGAACGCGGTCGCGAGCCGCGGATCACCATCGATCACGTCGCGCCAGTAGAGCCCGGAGCTGCCGCGCATCCACTCGTAGCTGCTGCGCTGCATCTTCTTCAGCTTGAGTGCGACCAGCCACGGTTCGCGTGCGGTGTACGCCGCGTTGTCGGCGACCAGCGTGTCGATCACCCGCAGCTCGCGGGGGCTGCGCGGTTCATCCCCGCAAGCGGAGATGAGCACGACAAGCAGCCATCCGCGCACGCTCCATTCGACCACGGAGCCCCGGTGAAAGGTGCAGATTCATCCCAGGGTTAGCGATATGCTCGGGGCGTGCGGTGGCTTGGTTTCGCGATCGTGATTGCCACCGGCTCCATCGCCGGCTACGCGATCGCGAAGACGCCGCCGAGAACGCCCGGGCTCCTCGCCGCCGGTAAAGCCGCATACGAGGGATCGGCCGCCGGATGCTCGGCGTGTCACGGGCTGACCGGCGAAGGCAACGGGCCGGTCGCGTTCGCGATCAAGCCGCCTCCGCGCAACTTGGTCGCCGACGAATTCAAGGGCGGGGACAAGGTCGAGAACGTGTTCACCACGATCACCCTCGGCCTGACGGGAACGCGGATGGTGGGGTACCCCCAGTTGCCCGAGGCCCAGCGCTGGGCGCTCGCGTACTACGTCCTCGCGTTCCGTGCGTCTCGGAAGTAGCACCGGCTGTCGCACCCCGAGCCGGGAGTTGCTGCCTGCTTGCTAGGAATTGCCAACGGCATTCGTCGTCGGGTGCGCTACGCTCGCCCCCATGGTGAGAGGCCTCGCGCTCGTCGGAGTCGTCGGAATCGTCGCCACGGGCTGTCTGTGGGAGCGAAATGGTGACCGCCCTGCCCGGCTGCAGCTCGGCATGAACTCGCGGCACCTCGCGGTGGCTGCGCCGGAAACACCGGTCGGTGGCTACCTCGCGCGTTCCACGACGGAGCCGGATCCACCGCCGTCGTCGAGGGACGTGGCGAGCTCGGCGATCACCGGCGCCGTGCAGTTCACGATGCAGGCCTACCGCGGCTTCTACCTCGGCGGCGAAGTCGAGGCCGGTCGGCTCGCGAGCCACGAAGGCTCGAACTTCGGCGCGCTCTACGGCGTCGCGGGTGCGGAGACGTCATCGCGGTGGGGCTCGCTCTCCGTCGAGATGATCGCGGGACGCCGCTGGCTGCGCTACGAGCTCGGCGCGGAGGACGTCGGGGCGTTCGCACTGGAGCCGCGCCTCCGTGGGCAGCTGTGGCTGTCGCCGCAGGTCACGCTCGGGGGGCTGATCGGCGCGAACGCTGCTCCCGGTGAGAACGGCTGGATGGCCGGCCTCTACTTCGGCGTCTACTCGAACATGTTCGGCACCGGCAAGTAGCGGCGACGTAGTCAGAGCGGTGTTACGGTAGGCCCCGAGGAGAGGGGAACGATGAGCTTTCTGCGCAAGATGTTCAGCGGCAAGGTCAGCACCGATGACCCGCGCCGCTTCCTGGTCGAGGTCATGCTCGGCGCGATGGAGGCCGATGGCGACGTGACCGAAGAAGAGGTCGCGACCCTGGAGGGCAACCTCGCAAACAACGCCGTGTTCGGGGGGCTCTCGGGCGAGGAGATCGGTCGCATGACCGACCTCGCCGCCGACGCGATCCGCGAGGCGGGTGGTGGCAAGAACCGGCTCGCGGCCATCGCCGCCGGGCTGCCGTCGCGCCAGCAGCGCCTCGCCGGCTATGCCATGGCGTGCGAGGTCTGCGTCGCCGATCGTCACCTCGCCGAGGCCGAGATCGAGTTCCTCGACAAGCTGCAGGCCGCGTTCGCGCTCGACGAGGCCGAGGCCAAGGAGCTGTTCGAGGCGGCGCGCAAGCACTCCGGTCTGCAGACGCTCGAAGAGAAGTCCGGCCGTGTGCGCGAGATGATGCCCGCCTTCGTGCGCTGCATGGCGCTGATGGCGGCCGCCGATGAGGAGATCCATCACGAGGAGCGGCTCGCCGTTCGCGCGGTGCTTCACAACATCCCCGACATGCAGGTGCTCACCGCGGCGGAGCTCGACGAGGCGATCGACATCGCGATCGAGCGCACCGCTGGCAAGGACCACAAGGCCGAGCTGGCCGACGTCGCCGCGTCGATCGTCGCGCCGTCGGACCGCTACTGGACCGCGGTCTACGTGATGATCGTCGCGCTCGCCGACGGCAAGGACGACTGGCGCGAGATCCAGTTCCTCGAGTCGATGAAGACCATCTTCGGGCTCACGGAGACCCAGATGGACGTGGCGATGAAGACGGCCGCCCAGTTCCCCGCGATCGATCTCGGCGGCGCGGCGCCCGCGTAGCTCAGCGTCGCGTACGGGACTTGACTGCCTGCGCACGCGCCGCCAGCGTG
>JAYVLW010000747.1:0-2809 GCA_043759315.1 Myxococcales bacterium | reverse complement strand
GTCACGGCCGCCGGCTTCGGCTTGAGCTCGATCTCGAGCATCGACGCCTGCCCATCGACGGCGATCAACTTCTTCTCGACGGTGAAGTAGCCATCCGCTGCCACCTCGATCAGATGCTCCTTGGGATCGACCTCGACAAGCGCGAACGGCTCGATCGGCTTGCCGTCGATCTTGGCCGACAACCCCTTCGTCGCGGCCTCTCCGGTGGCATCGGCGATCTCGCGCAGCTCCTCGGTCGCGCGCTGATCGGCGAACGTCACACTGACGCCGATCCGCGTGCGCGCCGCCGCCGCGTCGCTCCCCTTGCCGAGCTGACCGGCGAGCTTGAGCTTGTCGAGCTCCCGCTCCATCTCGGCGAGGTTGTCCGCCGCATCGCCGACCCGCCCACCGGTCTTCACCTGCGCGAGGTACGCGCGGTAGAGCTCCACGGCGCGCTTGACGTGCTCGGGCTTGGGCTCGATCCGGTAGAGCCGGCGATATGCCTGCGCGGCGGAGAACGCGATCTCGGCGATCGGGCTCGCCTTGTATGCCTCGTCGAAGTTCTGCGCCGCGGCGCCGAAGCTCTGTGCGGCGTAGGCCTTCGCGCCGGCGCGAAAGTAGCGCTCGGCGGCGGCGCGATCCTCGGCGCTCGCCGTGGCGCTCATCGCGACCAGCACCATCAGGACGAGCCGCTTCACTGGCCACCTCCGGTGCACACGGCGGCGTCGCGCGAGCTGCACTGCCGGAACACCTCGAGCGTCTGCGAGCCGTGATCCACCGAGATCGCCGCGATGTCGTCGATCCCGTCGCCCGTGACGTCGCCGACGCGGATCGCATCGAGCACCTCGGGAACCCGGGCGAGCTCGACGATCTCGAGCCCGGTCGCGGTCCGGGTGACGCGCTCGATCATCGACACTCCACCACCCCGGCACAGCACCACGAGGCTCGGCGCGGCGCTCTGTGCGCTGAACGCGTCCTGATAGCGAAACCTGCCGGGCGCGGCATCGACGCACGAGGCGGCTCCCTCCACCGCGGCGAGGATGTCCGCGGTCAAGTCCTCGCACGACCCCACCATCCCGGCGCTGACCGGGCACACGCGGATCGCGCCCTTGCCCGCTGTGCCCGGGCGGGGCGCGAACGATGCGAGGAGATCGATCGAGCCATCTCCGTCGAGGTCGGAGGTGTACGCGGAGCGAACGATGCTTCCCGCGGGAACCCCGGTGGCCACGCCGATCGGCGTGGCCACGAGCTGTGCGTTCACCGACGCCGGATCCACGACCGCCGCCCGCGGCGGATCGGACCTGTCGATCGCGAGCACGAGATCCTGCACCGCGCCCGCGAGCGGCAGGAACAGCGCGTCCTCGATGCACAGCTCCGCGGTCGACCTCGGGCACGTCGTGATTCCAGCCACCGGCTTTCCGGCCGTCTGGGTCCCGTCCGGCCCCACCGCCGTCCCCTTCATCAGCCAGGCACGGACCGGCGCGCCGGCCGTATTGTCGGGGCTCGCACCACCGATGCCGGCGACGTCGCGCAAGCCGTCGACGTCGAACCGCCCGACCACGGCGCCGCGGAGCTGGTACGGCCGCGCCGCGAACAGGTTCGACGCGTCGGGCGTGGGGTCGTAGTACGGCATCATCGTCCGCTGCGGACTGCCGTGGAAGAAGGTGACCGTCGGCGGTCGTGCGCCGGTCCTGAGTGTCAGCACCGCGAGATCCGCCGCGAGCGACTGCTGGTCCACCGAGTCGCCGATGGAGAAGCGAATGACCGAGAGGTCGTTCGGGAACGCGCCCATCGAGACCGGCTCCAGCGGGCGATCCGGGGTGCAGAACGCGACCCCGAGTCGCTGAAATGCATCGATCAGCTCGGTGTACGCGATGTCGTCGACGCCGTTCCCATCGTAGTCGCCGATCGTCAGCGAGGTCACGCGGCTCGCGGTGTCGAGCCGCACGAGCTGATAGCCCGGAGATGCGGTGCGGTACAGGATGTCGATGTCATCCTCGCCCTCCGATGCCACGATGCCGTCGACGCGGCCGTCGCCGTTGATATCGCCGACGTCGATGCGCGCGATCTTCCGCGTCGAGGAATAGACCTTGTAGAAGGTCCCCACGAAATCTGCGTAGACCCCATCACTCATCACGATCACGTCGGTTGCCACCCCGAGGATCGGCGGAGTCAGGGGGAATCGGCCGACGAGCGTCGCACCCGCTGTCACGTCACCGAGCGTCACCGTCGTGGCGCTCGCCGCGAGCGTGCAGTTGCCGAGTGTCCGCGAACCATCCCAGTACCGCAGGACCCCCGTGGCCGTCGTCGCGACCAGGCCCGGACACGTGTCGTTGTCGAAGTCGATGTCCGCGACGACCGGGCGACCGGCGAGGTTCACCGCGGCCGCTGGGGTCACGTTGGTGAACGCGGCCTTCATGTTGCGGTTCTTCGTCACCGACAGCACGCAGGTCTTGGTCGGTCCGGCGAGCGTCGGTCCCGAGATCGCGAGCACCACCTCGGCGGACGGCGCGTCGTCCGGGGTGATGCGGTTGACGTTGTAGGCAGCGTCGCTGAACGCGCTCGCCCGGAAGCTCGTGTTGCACGGCGCCACGACCTCGTCGAGCGTATCGCTCGCGAGGTCGAACACCGCGATCAGCACGCTGCCATCGGGCGCGCTGATGAACGCGCCGAGCGCCTCGTTCGACACGCGGTACAGCCCGATCAGCTCGAATCCGTCGCCTCCGTTGCCCGAGATCTGAGTCGAGACCGGCATCGGCGTGAGCGTGCCGAGCGGCGAGGCGTAGGTGACGAGCCCGTCTGGCGTCGGGAGGGTGAGATCGAGCGAGCC
>JAYVLW010000746.1:0-3917 GCA_043759315.1 Myxococcales bacterium | reverse complement strand
GGTCTCGATCGTCGAGATGTCATCGAGATCGAGGGGCTCCTTGCCGGCGTCGCGGGTGACCGTGACGACACCCTGGATCTGCTGCCGCACGGGGAACGGCAGGATCGCGAGGCTGCGCAGCCCGAACCGCTCGACGTACGGATGGTAGGCCGGCGCGAGGCTCGCGAGCGCCTGGTCGGTGGTCTCGAAGTGATGGATCGCGGGATCGGTCAGCGTGCCGATCGCGCTCAACGCGGCGGCCGTGGGGTCAGCGTGGTGCCGCGAGGCATGCTCGGCGGGCTGATCGGCAGGCAACAGCGTGATCGCGCAGCCATCACAGATCGAGGTGGTGAGCGCGAGGGCGAGCTCGTCGAGCACGCGCTGGACGGTATGGCCATCGGCGAACAGCGCGCGGCCGAGGCGGTTGATGGCGGCGAGTCGCATGCGCTCGCGCAGCGACGCGTCGTTGAGCTGCTTCGAGCGAAGCGCCGTATGGACGCGCGCGCGCAGCTCCTCGGCGGCGAACGGGCGGGAAACGTAGTCGTTGGCGCCGAGCGCGAGTCCCTGGACCACGTCCTCGATCTCGACGCGCGAGGCCGTGACGATGATGATCGGCAGCTCGCGCGTTTCCGGGTGCGAGCGAAGGAACCGACACACCTCGCCTCCGGTCACCCCCGGCATGACCCAGTCGAGCAGCACGAGGTCGGGGAGCGCGGCCCCGCCGCCGACGCGCTCGACGAGCTCCGAGCCGTCCGCGAACTGCTCGAACGCATAGACCTCGCCGAGCACATGCTGGGTCGTGGCGCGGTTCGTCGCGCTGTCGTCGACCACCCAGATCCGCGGCCGCGGCGTCTCAGACACGGCGAGCGATCTCCGCCGCGATGCGATCGAGCGGCACGCTCGTCGCCCCCAGATTCGCCTGATCCACCGAGCGGGGCATCCCGTAGACAACGCAGGTCGAAGCGTCCTCCGTGATCAGGGAGCCTCGCGCCTCCGCGATCGCCCGGGAGCCGGCCAGACCGTCGTCGCCCATGCCGGTCAGGATCACGCCGAGCGCGCCCGCCCGCACGGCGGCAGCACCGCTGGTGAACAGCTCGTCGACCGACGGTGTGAACGGCGTGACCGGGTGTTGTCCGACCTCCGCGCGCAGCGCGCTTCCGCGCCGGTGAATCCGGAGATGCGAGCCGCCGCGCGCGAGCACGACCAGCCCCGGGCGCAGCTCGAGGCCGTCCTTCGCCTCGACGACCGTGAGCGGTGAGATCTTGTCGAGCCGCGCCGCGAGCGACTCCGTGTAGCCCTCCGGGATGTGGAGCACGATCGCGACCGGGACCGCGAGCGTGGCGGGGAGCGCCGAGATCACACGGGTCAACGCCTGTGGCCCGCCGGTCGACGTCCCGATCATGACAAGGTCGACTCCGGACAACCGCACCGGCCGAGACCGGGTCCCCCCTTCGATCTCCGTCGCGAGCGGCGCCGTGGCCGGGCCGCCGCCGAGCGCGACGAGCTTGGCGACCAGCTCGTTGCCGAGCTCGGTCAGACGCTCGCTCGCGAGCGCCGTTGGCTTCGCGACGAGGTCGACCGCACCGAGCAGCAGTGCCTCGGCGCCGAGCTCGGTCTCGACCGACGAGATGCTCACGACCACCACGCGCGGACGCGGCCGACCGGCGAGTGCGCGCAACACGCCGATCCCATCGAGGTTCGGCATCGTCAGATCGAGCGTGACGAGATCGGGATCGAGTGCCGCGATCTTCTCGAGCGCGTCATGACCATCGCGCGCGGTGCCCGCCACGTCGAGCTGTCCGCTCGCCCGCAGCAGGCGCGACAGGACGGTCCGGGCGAACGCGGAGTCATCGACGACCAGCACGCGGGGGCGGTCGCTCACGTCGCTCTCTCGTAGAAGAACGCACCGCCGCGCTCCGCACAGGTGAACGAGGTACCGAACCGCGACAGCGACTCCGAGATGCCGATGGCGAGGAGACCGTCCGCCGCGAGCGCATCACCGAGGCGCTCGATGGCGGCGACGATCTGGGCGTCGCGGAAGTAGATCAAGACGTTGCGGCAGAGGATCGCGTCGAACGTACCGAGCTGGCGGATCGCGGCATCGTCGACGAGGTTCAGGGTGCGGAATCGAACCGCGTCGTGGATCCGCGGAACGACCTGGAGTGTTCCGGCCCTGACTTCCAGGTACTTGCTCGCGAGCGACACCGGGTGACCATCGCGAAGGGAACGGCGGCCGAACCTGTTCGCACGGGCGCGAACGATCGCGGCCTCGCTGAGATCGGTCGCGACGATCGCGACGCTGTCGAGCACGCCCCGCTCTTCGAGGAGCATGGCGAGCGTGCAAGGTTCCTCGCCGGTCGAGCAGCCCGCGGACCATACCCGTGCGCGACCGTGCGAGCTCACCAGAGGGACGATGTGGCGATCCACGAGCTGCTCGAGCGCCACCAGCTCGCGAAAGAAGTACGTCTCGCGAACGATCAACGTCTCGATCAGGGCGCGGAGCTCGACGCCATCGGGATCGTCGTAGCGCAGGCGATAGTAGTAGTCGAGCAGCGACGTGTAGCCTGCCTCCTGTGCCTGCGCGGCGAGCTTCGGGCCGAGCAGCTCGCGATCGCGCGCCGCGTGGTGCAGCCCACAGGTCCCTTCGATCAGGTCCGCGAAGATCGCGAACAGCGCGGGCGTGAGTACGAACGCCGACATCGCTACCCGGCGCTCGCAGCGGCGCATACCCGACGCACCTCCGGATCCGGATCCTCCACGGCCAGGCGTGCGATCTCGTCCCCTGCGCCTCCGATCGCCGCGAGCGCGGTCGCCGCCGCACGCCGTGCACTGGGTGAGGCGGCCGCGAGCAGCGCGCGCAGGGCGAGCGTCGCCGCGGGATCCGCCATGCGTGCGAGGGCCGCCGCGAGCGGCGTGGCGATCGCATCCTCGGCGTCGCCAAGCCGTGCACGAATCACCGCGATCCTCTCGGGGCCGGGTCGCGACAGCGCGAAGTGCGCCGGATGATCCGCCGGCGCCGAGATCGCAGTGTCGACGAGCGTCTCCGCCGCCGCGCGATCGGATCGCTCGGCGAGGAGCGACAGTGCGGCATCGCGAAGGGTCTCGTCCGGGCCGAGCGCCGCGCGCGCGATCACCAGGAGCGCCGAGCTGGTCCGCTGGCGAGCAAGGCCAGCGAGCGCGATCAGCCGCGTCGCGAGGTCCTCGGAAGCCTCGGCGGTCAACAGATAGGGCAGCGCATCAGGGCGTCCATGATGGCCGATGCCGACCAGTGCGGCGCGCTGCTCGTCGTGATCGGCGGAGCGTACGGCAGAGGTCAACGCTTGCCACGCCGCGGGCGTATCGAGCTGGGCGAGGGCATCGATCGCCGCGATCCGGACGTGTGCCGCGGGGTCCGCCATGCGCGCGATCAGCGACCCGGTCGCGTCCGCGAACCCGCACCGACCGAGTCCCTGGCACGCGTAGTAGCGGACCCAGGGTGCGTCATCCGTGAGGCCCTCGGCAAGGACGCGGTGCGAAGCGTCGCTGGAGCGCTGCGCGGCCGCCCGCATCGCGGCACCGCGTACGCCTTCCCGCTTGTCGTGCGCGAGCTCCGCGAGCGCGGGATCCACCTCGGGCTCGTCGAGTGCGCCGAGCGCGACCACCGCGAGCTCGGCGATCCGTCCATCGGAATCTGCCGTCCTCGCGAGCACGGCCGCGAACGCACCCGCGCAGCCCAGGTAGCCGATCACGCGCAACGCGTGGCGACGCACGCTCGGGCGCGGCGATCCGAGCGCGGCGATCGCCAGCGCCGTGGTCTCGGGAGCACCGAGGGACTGGATCGCAGCGGTCGCCGCCTGCGCGACGCGCGGGCTCGGGTCATCGAGGAGCTCGAACACGGCGGTGACCGCGGTGGAATCGCCGATCCGGGCGAGCGCCTCGCACGCCCGTGCGCGGACCTC
>JAYVLW010000745.1:0-5701 GCA_043759315.1 Myxococcales bacterium | reverse complement strand
GCATCGTTATGTGGAGTTCCCCGTTATGCTGAGCGCGCCACGTTCTACGACGAGGATCTCCTTCGTCAGCTGCACATAACCGAGTGCACTACGGCCGGCTGTCCGGACGCCGGGTCGCTTCGAGCACGGCCATGAGGTCGTCGGCTGCCGGGAATCTGCCGCGACGAAGCCGGAGCGGCGACATCTGCGTTAGGGCTTCGAGCTTCTCGCTGGGGTCTGCGCGCAGGTACATCTCGGTCGTCTCGAGCCGCGAGTGGCCGAGCCAGAGCGCGACCTTGCGGACGTCCTTGGTCGCGAGCAATGTGACCATGGCGCAGGTGTGTCGAAGGACGTGGGGGGTGACGCGGGTCGAGCGCGGACCAGCGGACGCGGCGCGGGCGTGCTTCGCGAGCACGTGCGCGAATCCGGACCTGGTCAACGGCTCACCTCGAGCGTTGAGGAACAGGAATCGCTCCTGCCCGGAGCGCGGGCATCGGAGCGCCAGCCATCGCCGAAGTGCCGTCGCTGTTTCCCGCCAGAGCGGGAGGAGCCGCTGACGTCGCCCCTTACCATTCACCAACAAGGATGGCCTTGGCTTCAGGGTCAGGTCGTCGACTCGGAGCCCGACGAGCTCGGAGACACGGATCCCCGTGGCGAGCGCAAGGTGGAGCATCGCGTGGTCACGGACCCCGAGAGCAGTCGCCTGATCGGGCACGTCGATGATCGCTTGAGCCTCGTCCTGGGTGAGGTGTCCGACGAGACCAGTCGTCGCCTTCTTGGTCGGGATGGCGAGCACACGCCGGACCTGGTCGAGCGAGGACGGCACGCGGAGCTCGATGAACCGGAAGAACGACTTGACCGCCGCCAGGCGGGCGTTCCGCGTCGCGATGGAGTTGCCGCGCGTCGTCTCGAGGTCGCGAAGAAACGCGAGGACCAGATCGGCGTCGAGGTGTTCGAGCGTGAGCTGCGATGGGGTGACCCTCCGCTTCTTCGCAGCGAACTCGAACAGCAGCTGAAAGGCGTACGAGTACGTTGCCGACGTGTGCGGGCTCGCGTTTCGTTCTAGCGGCAGCCGCACGCGAAGAAATTCCGTGATGTGAGGTGCGATCGCCGTCACGAGTAGCCCCGCACCTGCTGCTTCGACACCCAAGCGATGCCGCCGAGAAGCTCGGGCGTGTTCTCGAGATACCAGTACGTGCAATTGACGTGGGTGTGACCCAGCATCGTCATCAACGCGAGTTGGTGCCGCGCGATCCGTGTCCGATCGGGCGGGCAGCGTTCGAGCACGCGAACCGCGACCGTGTGCCTCAAGCAATGAAGGCGCGGTCGTGGCTGACCAGGCCGCCGCTCGATTCCGATCGAGGAGAGGAGCTTCTTGTACATGACCTTCACCTGTTGATAGGTGAGCGGCCGACCGGAACCGGATCCGACGAAGACGGTGTTTCCGAGCAGCTTGCGTCGCCTGCGGAGATACGCGTCGAGCTTGGTTGCAACCGTGGCGTGAAGCGGCACGAGGCGGTTCTTGTGGAACTTCGTGTTCCGGATCCGCAATCCGTCGACGGTGACGTCGTCGTATCGCAAGCCGAGCGCTTCGGAGATCCTGAGGCCCGCCGTCGCCAACAAGGCGAACAGCGTGCCGAAGGTCTCGGGGCGGAGCCAGTCGGTCGGCTCGAGCTTGAAGGCTGCATCAACGAGCGCCGTCACCTGCGGCGCCGTGAAGATGAAGGGCGTCGGACGCGGATACGGGTCGTTGGAGAACACGCGCGCCGGGATGACCTCGTGGCGACGATCTGCCGCCCGAAGGTGGCGCGCGAACATCCGGATCTTGCTCAGCACGTGCTCGCGCCGCTCTGGTGAGCTCGACCGGCGAGCGAACTCGATCGCTGTCGCGATGCGGATATGGTGCTCGCGTCGCCGAGTTGCAAACCGCGCGAACTGCCGGAGGATGCGATCGGTGTGCTGCAGCGCGAACCCGAGGGCGCGGCGGAGCGACACGTACTTCTCGACATCGTCGATCATGGCGCGCTCCCCGGCCATGGCAGGGCGATCGATCGAAGGAGCCGGACATCAACCTTCGCGTACTGCAGCGTGGTCTCCCTCAGGGTATGGCGCAACAGCAAGCCGATCTCATCGAGAGACGCACCACGATGGAGCATCTCGGTGGCCACCGTGTGCCGGAACATGTGGGTACCCTTCGTTGGCGTCGAGATGCCTGTGCGCCGTACCGCGCGCTCGATCGTGTTCCCGAATCCCGACGTGCTGAGCGCGCGGTACGGCGCGCAGGCGCGCAGGAAGACGTGGTTCGACGTCGACGGCGGTCGACCTCGTCGGAGATAGGCAAGAATCGCGTCTCCGACCTCTTGTGGAAGTGGAAGCCAGACGCTGCGAGATGTCTTCCCCCGCACGCGAACGCGCCCATGGGACCAGTCGAGATCCTCGAGCTGGAGCGCAGCGAGGTCACCGCGCCGAAGCCCGAGCCGCGCGAGAAGCAGAATCACAGCGCGGTCGCGACGACCGACCGCGGTTCGCGAACAGCTCGCAACCAGACGCTTCACGTCGGAGGCCGCGATTTGCTGTGGCAGCGTCGCGAGCCTCCAATACGCCACGCTCGGGATCGCGCCATCAAGGTGCGCCGGGCATCGCCCGGTAGCCACGAGGAACCGCACGAACATCCGAAGTGCACGCACCATGACCTTCGCTTGGGCCCGCCGCGGCTGCGCCGCGCGAAGCACGTGGTCGCGCAACTGAGTAGCGTCGAGCTGTTTGAGCGAGACACCCGATTCGACAAGTCGCCCGACGTAGTGACGGTAGTCGGCGAGGGTCCGGTCAGCGGTGCCGCGGTGGTCGCGCATCCATTGCTCGAACGCCAGGATCACCTGCGGGGTCGTCGGCCCGACGCGAGGTCCAGCAAGGCCGACGTGGCGCAGGTACTCAAGTACCCGATGGATGGCAGGGAGGACCTCGGTGCCATGCCCGCATCGGACGCCCCGATACTCGCTCGTGCAACGGCATCGACGGAGATGCGTTGCGAAGCTGGAGATCGTACCCTCGTCGACGTCGGTGAGGGCAACCCGTGCTCGATCGAGCCAGCGACCGAAGTGCACCATCGCGCCGAGGTACTGCCTGATCGTGAACCGCCGATAGCCCTGCAGGCTCATGTGATCCGTGATCGCATCGAGATGCGCACCAACGGAGCCACGCCGCACGCGGGCGAGGCTTTTCGCCGTCTTGAAGTAGTCATCGAGCATCGATGGGGTCCCCGTTATGTGGAGCAGTCGGCTCCCTGAACGACGTGACCCCGTCGAGTATTTCAGCGCTCGGGTCCGCAGCTCAGCATAACGGTGAACTCCACATAACGAAGCAGTTTGGGTCGACAGCATCGAATCGGAGTCGCTGCGCCGGGCGGCAGGCGTCGACCTTCGGGCCATCGCCGGGAATGCCATCGTCGTCACGCTGCGGCAGCGTGCGAAACCAAGCTGCGAGGTCATCGGTGTTCGTGAACCGCTCGGCCAGCTCGACGAGAGCGGGGTTGCCTTCGGCGACCTCGGCGCGGATCTCCTCCGTCGTTGGACCGAGACAGCCGTGGTCATTCATGGGGGACGCGATCACGTGGGTTCTCCTGTGGAGGTGAGGGAAAGTTGGTCGCTGCGACGATCAGCGCGGGCTCATGGAGTGCTCGGGACGCGCTTGCGCGATGAGCGAGCGGATGAAGGTCGTCGCGTCGTCGATCGACATCGAGGACAGCGTGCCGAGGTACTGCGTCAGCAGCTCGGTCGGCATCCTCTTGATCACGTGCTCGACGAGCGTCTGCTCCGCAGGTGACAGCCGCTCGCGAACCGCGAACAGGTGTGCGAGCTGCTCGGCCGTCGGCATGGTCGGGACGACCTCTGCGACGTCGGTGGTCTCCGAGGCCGGCGCGTCCTCCACGAGATCGAGCTCGTCTGACTCGACTCCGACGTCTGCGGGCTCGAACCCCGCGGCGACATCCACCGACTGCACGACGAAACGTGGCGCCGTCGAAACGGACGCGGCGGTCGTGGGCGCGGTTGAGGACGTCGCCGCGGGGGGCGTCGTGGCAGGTGGCACCTGGCGAAAGAACTCGACGCACTTCGTGTAGAGGAAGGCGCCGAGCTGCGGGAGATGCGGCTCGAGCATGTTCAACATCGGCGCGAGCGCGCTGCGCTCGTCGAGCATCTCATCCTCGTCATCCTCAACTTCGTCTGTGTTGGCGTTGTCCGTGTCAGCGTTGCGAAGGTCGGCTGCGGGAAGGAGCGGCACAGGGCGATACGGCGCACGCATGATCTCGGCGCTCGACGCGAGGATCGCGGCGTGCTGCGTCGCCATGGTCTTCATGACGTCGGATTGCAGCGCGACGAGCCGCTCGATGATCAGCAGAGGGCTCACCTCGCCGAGCTGCGCGGTCTCGGCGACGATGCCTGCATTGCGTAACTGCTCGATCGATACGTACGCGGGAGCCGCGTCGTCGATCTCGACGCCGTCCTCGTCGCACTGGTCGAGCCGGTACAGGCCCGGCACGCCGCTGACCGCCCGACGAAACTCGGTGTAGTCGATATCGGCATCGACGAAGAGCGGAGACCCGACGCCGTCGAGCACCTGGCAGCACGTGCCACGCGCCGACGGGTTGCGGAACAACCGGACGCGCAGCTTGGCGGTGCGCTTGTGCCAGGCGAACGGCTTTCCTTGTTTGTCGAAGGCGAGCGAAGACATCGAGTCCTCCCGAGGACAGTGAGCGCTGTCTGCTCGGCAGACGGCGCGGTATCGGGCGTTGCTCGTCACCGCTTGCCGGTGATTCGATCGTCGCCCTATATCTACCAAGGGGGGCGAGAAGCTCCGCGCTACCACGAATCGATCAGATTCTTGGCCCGCGTCGTTTGCGTACGACGAGTCGCGAAGTTGGCCAATCGATCTCGGTCCTTGTGCCGGCGTACGTCCGTACACGGGGATCGCGCGCGGTCTTCTACTTCGATCGGCTCGTCCTCAGATCACGCGCCTGCGATCAATGACGACCAAAATCGAACCACGCGGAAGCACATGATCGGCGCGGCGATCGCGGCGAACCAGCTCACGACGGCTCGCGAACTTGGCTGCGGTGACAAAGCAAATGGACGGCGATTTGCGCGGCGATTTGTTCGCGGGACGCCGTCGCGCGTGGAATCAGCGACTTGCGATTTGTCCCATCGGCGCGATCGTGCGTACGGGCAGCGTGACGATAGAGGATCGCGCACCCGTCACCTCATTTCCGGCGAGCGATCGATCTCGATGTCTCGCCGCACGAGATCGGAGCGGCAGCGCGACATTTGGGTGCGATCTCCGATCGAAATCGCAGGTCCCCGGAAACGCTGGATCCTGGGAGATCTGACGCACTGTACGCGACAACTGCTCGCGCGTTCAGTGTCAGGGTGACCAGGTAGTTTCGCCTCCAGAAGGGAGACCGGAATGCACGAGACCAACACGCCGCAGGAACTGGGGCGGACCGAAGCGAGGGTCCATGACCCTGCATGGGAGGACGCGTTCGAGGTGCAGCTGACGGGGGAGATGACCGCCTCCGTGATGGCCTACGCGAAGAAGCGCGCCGAATGGATCCAGAGGACCACCAAGCGCCGCGACAACTATCTCGCGCGCGAGTTCTATCAGGACGCCATCACCGACACCTGGCTCGGTGACGTCGCGTGGGACCCCTCGAAGGTGCCGCTCGAGCTTC
>JAYVLW010000744.1:0-4425 GCA_043759315.1 Myxococcales bacterium | reverse complement strand
CTTGATCTCGGCGGGACGCACCGGCTCGGGGGCCGATGGTCTGTCGTCGGCCTTGTGTCGGACGAACAAGAACCAGATCGCGACAGCCGCGACAGCCGCCGCGACAGCACCTCCGATCAGCTTTCGATTCATATTCTCGCCGCGCATCATGGGGATGGCCTCCGCGTCGCACCAGGGGTGCGACGCGATGCGACCGCACGATTGGTCCAGTGGTGCAGAGCGCTGCCGGGTCGGCCCCGCCCGCCAGGCAGCCAACCAGCTGCAAGTACGGAGGATGCGCGACCAGGCGGCGTCGACCGGCCGCTACAGCAGGGAGTGGAAATGCGCTTCAGCATGGTTGCCGCGCTGCTTGTTCACCGAGCGTGCCGGATCCTCGGACGCTCCGTTCGCCCGGGCGGGTTACGGCTTGTCGAGAAACGCGTAGCGCCAGTCCGTCGGAGACGACAGCGTCTCCTTGATCGTGCGCGCCGAAACGAACCTCAGGAGGTTGAGGTGCGAGCCGGCCTTGTCGTTCGTACCCGAGGCGCGCGCACCGCCGAACGGCTGCTGTCCGACGACGGCGCCCGTCGGTTTGTCGTTGATGTAGAAGTTGCCGGCTGCATCGCGCAATGCTGTGGTGGCCTCGACGAGCGCCGTGCGATCGCGCGCGAACACCGCCCCGGTCAGCGCATACGGCGACGTCCGGTCGACGAGCTCCAGCGTCTCGGCCCACGCGCGATCCGGATAGATGTGTGCCGTCAGGATCGGGCCGAAGAACTCGTCGACCATGTGGCGGACACTCGGGTTGTCGGTGGTGATCAGGGTGGGCCGCACGAACCAGCCCTCACGGCCGTCGGTGGTGCCGCCGGCCACGACGTTCATCCCGGCGGTGGCCTTCGCCTCGGCGATCGCGGCGGTGTGCTTGTCGAACGCGCCCTGCTTGATCACGGCGCCCATGAAGTTCGTGAAGTCTGAGACATCGCCGACCTTGAGGGCGTCGATGGTCTCGCACAGCTCCGGCTGGATCTGCTTCCACAGCGATTGCGGGATGTACGCGCGCGACGCCGCCGAGCACTTCTGGCCCTGGTACTCGAACGCGCCGCGCACGAGGCCGGTGATCAGCGCCTTCGGATCCGCCGAGGGGTGCGCGATGACGAAGTCCTTGCCGCCGGTCTCGCCGACCAGTCTCGGGTAGCTCTTGTACTTGTCGAGGTTCTCGCCGACGCGCCGCCACATGGAGCGGAACACGTCGGTCGAGCCGGTGAAGTGCATCGCCGCAAACGCCGGGTGATCGAGCAGCAGGTTCGTCGAGCCGTGCGGCAGGCCCGGGATGAAGTTGATCACGCCGGGGGGCAGGCCGGCCTCCTCCAGCAGCAGGTAGATCTGCCACGCCGCGAGCACCTGGGTCTCGGCGGGTTTCCACACCACCGTGTTGCCCATCAGCGCGGGCGCGGTCGGCAGGTTGCCGGCGATCGCGGTGAAGTTGAACGGCGTCAGCGCGAACACGAAGCCCTCGAGGGCGCGCAGCTCCATCGAGTTCCACACGCCCGGGGAGCTGTTCGGCTGCTGGCGGTACAGCTCCTGCGCGTAGTGGACGTTGAACCGCCAGAAATCGATCAGCTCGCAGGCGGCATCGATCTCGGCCTGATGCGCGGTCTTGCTCTGGCCGTGCATGGTCGCGGCGTTCATCCGCGCGCGCCACGGGCCAGCGAGGAGCTCGGCGGCGCGGAGCAGTACGGCAGCGCGTGCTTCCCAGCGCATGTTCGACCAGTCACGGCGCGCGGCGAGCGAGGCCTTGATCGCGCGCTCGGCGACGTCCTCGGTCGCGGCGTGAAATCGCGCCACCACGTGCTTGTGGCGGTGTGGCATGACCACGTCCCGGAGCTTGCCGGTATGCACCCGTTCACCACCCACCACGCACGGGATCTCGACGACGGTGCTCTCGATCGCGGCGAGCGCCGCCTTCAGCTTCTCGCGCTCCGGACTGCCGGGGACGTAGCCGAGCACGGGCTCGTTGATCGGGTCCGGAACCCGGGCGATCGCGTCATGCATGGGACTCGTGTACCACGCGAATCGCGAGCACGTGATCCGCGCGCGAACGGTTCGACGAGCACGGCGATCCGGCTGCACAGGAGCGACCTCGGCTCGAAGCGGATCTGACCGCGCTCGACTGATAGGATGCCCTCATGAAGCTCTCGTCGCTGGTGATGGTCGGAGTCCTGGTGCTCGCTGGCGTCGCGCACGCGGACAAGGCCGAGCCGCTCGCTGCCGCGCTGACCAAGCTCGGCACCGCGGCGAAGTGTTCCGATCCGGCGTCGCCGCTGCGGCCGTGGTGCATCGCCGTCGACTTCGCGAAGGGCACCGCGCCCGCGCTCCCGACGAAGGCGCTCGTCGGCATGACCGTCGAGCTCGAGGACGGCAAGGACTACGGCGACGCCCTGATCAACAAGGTTACCTTCGTCGCGATCGCGATCGGCAAGGATGCCAAGGTCAAGCTGACCGACGTCAAGGCGACGAGCGCTGACGAGACCAAGGCCGTGATGGAAGCGGTCGGTGCGGCCGCGATGGTGTTCAAGGGCAAGGCGGAGATCGCGAAGCTACCGAAGGAGCTGTCCGACTACGTCAAGACGCTCCAGGGTGCGTACAAGACGAAGAAGGAGAAGGGCGCGATCGTCTGGAAGGGCGCGAACAGCTCGGAGCTCCGCAAGGTCGGGAAGTTCTACGTCGTGATCGAGACGGCCAGCCGGGGCAACGGCGTCTGGGTCTCGATCCTCACCGACGCGTGGGAGTGATCACGGCTTCTTCGGAGTGCACGCCGCCATCGCGTTGAGGTCCTTCGCGGTCGCGAGGCAGGTGCGCTGCTCGGCGGGCATGTTGCGCGAGACGCACTGATCGACCATCTGCTTCTTGTTGCCGAGCTCCATGTCACCGTGGCCGGTCATCGCGGTCTTGGTGACGGCGAGCATGTTGTCGACGACCTTGTCGCACGACGGGCCGTCGTCCTTCTTGGAACAACCGGAGATCAGAAGGGCGACGAGGATCCAGCGCATGCGCTGATCCTATTTGATCGGACAGACATACGCATCGACGAAGATGTCGTACGTCGCCTCGGGGCACTTGACGACGTACTCGTCGACATACGAGCCGCAGCGCCCGCCCATCTTTGCCGGCTTGACGCGCGCCGTCTCGGGGTTCGTCAGCGGACGGCTCCCGTCCTCGCACGCCAGCGAGGTGATCCATTCGCTCTCGCTGTGGATCGTGCACATCTCGATCGGCTTTGCCATCGTCGAGGTCGCCTGGACGAACCGCGTTGCCGATGCGCCGTGGCGGATCGCGAACTGGTCGGCGGGCATGCCCACGGGCGTGCCATCGGCAGGATCCGTGCACGCGCGCAGGGCTGCAGGTGGCGCGTCGCCGGCCTTGTCGGCTTGTGCGGCGAGGCAGTTCTTGACCTCCTCGCACGACGACTGGACGACGCAGCCGGTGAACGCCGCGAGCACCGGATTGTTGCCGGCCTTGTCGAGCTCCGCGGCGCACTCGGGCTCGCTGACCTTGAGGTTCGCGAACTCGCCGCACTTCTGGGCCTGCAGCTCGGTGATCCGCTTGCACACCTGCGCGGTCGTGGGCGGCGTGGCGACCGCCACGACTGGCGCCCCCGAGCCGCTGCTCGCGCTGGGCGGTGGCCTGGTCTCCGGTGCTGCCGGAGCCTTGGGAGATCCACCACAACTGGTCACGAGGAGCACGAACGCCAGGGCGCGCATCCCCGAAATCGTATCACGCGCTATCGTGCGGCATGGCGATCCGCCCCGCCCGCGACGACGACTTCCCGGCCCTCACCGGGATCACGAACCACTACATCACGACCTCGTCGATCCACTTCGCGTACGAGCCGCTGACCACCGAGGAGCTCCATGCGATGTGGGTCGGCTATCGCGACAGGTTCCCGTGGCTCGTCACCGAGGTCGACGGTACCGTGCTCGGCTACGCGAAGGCCGGGACCTGGCGCGACCGCGCCGCGTACGCATGGACCGCAGAGACGGGCATCTACATCGCCGATACCGTTCGCCGCCAGGGGCTCGGCAAGCCCCTGTACGTCGCGCTCCTCGCGGAGCTCGCGGCGCGCGGCTTTCGCTCCGCGGTCGCCGGCATCACGCTGCCGAACGATCCGAGCGTGGCCATGCACCTCGGCCTCGGGTTCGAGCCGTGCGGCATCGTCCAGGACGCCGGCTTCAAGCACGGCGCCTGGCATGCCGTGGGGTTCTGGCAGAAGCGGTTCGGTGCAGGCACTACGTCTTAACCCCGTCCTGAGCTCAGTTGGGTCGATCTGGCGTAGGCGTAAGCGTAGGCGTAGGGGTAGGCGGCGACTTCATCCGATCATGTTCGTGAGCATCGAGACGATGCGTACCAGCAAGGCGTGGCCCTCGGGGATTGTTGGGTCGGCGAGGC
>JAYVLW010000743.1:0-3017 GCA_043759315.1 Myxococcales bacterium | reverse complement strand
GCTGGCTCGGTGGCTTTGTCGTTGTAGAGGTCGGTGGCCACGGCGGTCGCCCGCGCCTGGTTCCCGATGGTGCGGTAGGTGCTGGCCACGCGGAGCGTGAGCTGAGAGTCCTTGCGTCCGAGCAGACCGACGAGCTCCGCCTCGGACTCCTTGGCCTTGCCGAGCCGCGCGTAGATCTCGCCGAGGCCCAGGTGATATTCGGGCTGCCCGACGGCGGCCGTGCGCACCGTGAGGAACGCGCGCTCGGCTTCTCCGAGCATCGCATCGCGCGCCGGGCCGCCGAGCGACTGCGCCCGGCGCAGCTTCACCATGCCGAGGCCGATCGACGCGGGGACGACGTCGCCGTAGTTCATCAGCGCCGCGCGTCCCGCTGCGATGCCCGGATCAGCGTCGATCGTGTCGCGGAAATACGTCTCGAAGATCGAGGCCCGCTCTGCTTCCGAGGCTTTTTCGAGCTTCGCGAGCACGTCGGGCGGCATGTTGCCGTTCTGCATTTGCCGGATCACGCGGTCCTTCACGAGCTTTCCGGTCGCATCCAGCTGCGCGCTCGCGACGAGGAACCGTTGCAGGCGCGAGCCGAGCAGGCCCGACAGCACGTTGTCGGCCGTCTCCAGCTGCCCCTGGGCCAGCGCGAGCCGGCCATAGAGGAACGTGGCGTCGCGGATCATCAAGCCGGGACCGCCGAGCGCCTGCAAGCGCTTCTCGGCCGCCGCGATATCGCCGCCGTCGAGGTCGGCGGTCGCGAGCTTGACCACGAGCCACTGATCCCACGGACGCTTCGCGAGCGCCGCCTTCATCTTCGCGGCATCGGTCTCGGCATCGTCCTCGGTCCTCGCCGATCGCCCGAGCTCGCGCTGCGCTTCGATCGCCATCCGCTGCGGATCGCGCGTCGGGACGGAGGCGAGCCACGCGTCGACATCCTTTCCCGCGTCGACCAGCAGCGCGGGTTGCTCGATCAACCGCCCGAGGATCCTTCCCGCTTCCGCGACGCCCTGCGGATCGCGCGGTTCTTCGGCGAGAAACCCGAGCGCGTCGACCGGCCACGTCTCCTCGATCGACCGCGCCATCTCGAGCCGCTCGGTGGCGAGGCGGGATCCGATCGAGAGCGTGTCGCAGCCGTTCGCGACCTCGAGCTCGAGCCGCAGGAGTGCGATCCGCGCTTCGCGATCGTCCTTGCCCTGCAATTGCTGGAGCCAGCCCTCGAGTGTCGTCAGCATCGTCTCGCGCGCGGCGCCGGTGCGACCGTCCTCGGGGAGGCCGCGATAGCGAGCGACGACGCGGTTCGCGTCGTCGACGCTCTTCGGTGTGAACGGCTTCGGGATCTGAGCGGCGGCGATCCGCACGACCTCGGCGCCGACCCGGTCGCGCGTGGCCTCGCTGAGGCCCTTCCATTCCTCGCCCGTGATCACCATCTCGAACCCGGCGAGCGTCGCCTTGGGCTTCGCACGGCTGGATCCGTCGATCAGCCTCTTCACGTGGGCCTCGGCCGGGTTCCCCGGCTCGCGGGCCTTGGCCACGATGCCCATGACGATCACGGCGGCCACCAGCACCACCAACCCTCCAACCGCGAGCTTGCTCATCGGCCTCATATAGCGCAGCGACTGGGTCGGAATCGATCGCCAAGGTGGGCGGGACGATGGAATCCGCAGGATCGGCTCACCCGCGACGCCGGCGAGCTCGTGGGCTGCTACGCCGACGCTGCCACCCACGACTCGTAGCTCTGCATCAGCGCGGGCGTACCACCCCTGACTCACCCAGCTTGCGCCGGTGCACCGCGCGGACGATCGGCAGGTCCGGGTCGCCCGTGAGCCCGATCCACACCCGCCGAAGACTCTCGACCTCGGCAATCCGTAGTTCGACCGATCTGGTCGCCCAGTAGCTGCGGCGCTCGGCGTCCTCATCGATCTCGCCCAGTCGGCCTTTGCGGACCACGCACGCAATCGCACGAGGCTTCATTTCTCCAGCTCCTCGGCGTCCAGCAGATCGCGCGGGCGCCCGGTCGCGCGCTTGTTGGTGACCAGCGATGTTCGGTCGATCATCGGCACGTCGATACCGTCGAGCTTCGTGATGACACGATTGGGATACGCGTCCTCGAAGCGGACGCCAGATATGCTCGTCAGGATATCGATCCGATTCGGCTCGTAACCGAGCTGGACGACCTGATCAAGCACGACAAAGTCGTCGATCACGAGCCCGAGACTCGCGAATCCGAAAGCCTCCAGCGCTGCCACGACGTTGCGAGCGTTGTCCACGGACGCCTCGATCCAGACATCGAGATCCTTCGTATAGCGAGGGACCGTGTACGACGCGACAGCGTAGCCACCCACGACGATGTACCGGACGTGACTCGCGGTCAGCAGCTGGAGGAAGTCCTTGAAGTCCTTCGAGAGCTGCACAGGGTGATTGTACTCCGACAGCGATGTCCCATGTATCCAGGGCACGGCGCTCGGCGACGCGATGGAAGAAGCGCCCGTCTGGCACGAGCGTCCCGATCGTGCGCGAGCTCGTGGGCGAGGACGAACGCGACCTGCTCGTCGAAGATCTCGTGCTGCCGGAGCACCTTGCGGCGATCGGTCTGATACGCGCCGGCGGTGGAGCCGACCTCGACGTGGTCGGCTCCACCCGCTGCCCCGCCATATGGGAAAGGCGACCGACCGCACGTGTCGCTGTGGCAAGATGAGCGGCATGCGGTTCGCGGCGGCGGCGGTGCTTCTCGTGCTCGTGGGCTGCGGCGACAAGATCGGCGCGGAGGAGCGTGCGCGCGTGATGACGATGCGTTCGGCATGGGTGGCTGCCGCACGCGCCGAGCGGTGCGAGCGACCCGCGCTGCGCGCGCCGGCGGGGAATGACGCGTCGGTCGTTCTCGCGCGCATGAACGTTCGAACGTCGCCCGGAGGCGCGTGCCTGGCGCAGTTTGTGGACCCGAAGGATCATCCCGAGCATCTCGCCGCCTGCGAGCCGCTGTTCGAGAGCATCGAGCGAGTCGCGCACGCGAGCGAGACCTGTTCTCCGTATAC
>JAYVLW010000742.1:0-2863 GCA_043759315.1 Myxococcales bacterium | reverse complement strand
CGCGGCGCCGACGTTCGATGATCTCGAGGACCGTCGCCGAGAGAGGCAGTGTGAACGCCCGTTGCTCTCCGCCCTTGGGATCGGGCAGCCGCAGCGTGCGTGCGTCGGTGTCGACGTGATCGAATCGGATCGAGCGCACGTCCTCCGAGCGGAGCCCGGTGAACAACGCCACCACCAGACCATCGCGCTGGATCGCGCTGCGCATCGTCTGCACGCGCGCGTACCAGTCGGGGAGCGTCTCATCCCCGAGGCGCTCGCGCTTCGGCTTGAGCGTGTCGCGCTCCACGCTCTTGGCGGGATTCCAGGTTCCCAAGGCGCCGCCCATGCGTTTGTTCAACGTCGACCAGCACGCGCTCACCTGCGCGATCACGCGATTCGCGAGCGCGCCGCCTTTGGGGTTGTCGGGGTTGACGCCCGATCGCGCCTTCGCATCCGTCTTGATCTGGTCGTGGACGGCGCACAGGACTTCGCCGGTCAGCTCCGAGATCGGTCGGTCCATCCACGCGGCCAGATACTTCGGCAGGCCCTTGTTGAGGGTCTCGATCGTCGCCTCGGCGCGCTGCTTCTTCTTGAGCTTGTCCAGATGGGCATCATAGGCATCACGGAGCGATGGACCGGCCTGGCCCTCGTTGCGCCGGAGCTGCTTCGGCTCGCTCCCGATCGACATGAGGCCGAGTAGCTTTCGCGCCTCGGCGCGTGCCGCCGGAACCGTCCAGACCGAGCCATCGGGGCGCGGGCCGCCGGCCACACCGATCGCAACGCGCTTCAGCTTTCCCGTCCCGGCGATCCGTCCGTTGGCGACGAACGTCTTTCCCTTACGTCCGACCACCACGCCGAAGCCCGGCAATTCGCTGTCCCAGAAAAGGGCCTGGGGCGCGTCATCCGGCGGCTCCAGGTCCGCCACGGCTTCCTTCGTCAGTTTTATCGTGGCCATGTCCCGGCACCCCTTGTTTCGGCGTGGATTCTAGTCAACATCTAGTCAACAAGCCTGCCACGCCGCGATGCGACCCGCCAAGAGGAAAACCCTAGATACACGACGACGATCGGCGGTTAGTCATCAGCCTCTGCGAGTCGCTAAGTCCTTCCGTGGCATCAATCCCGTAACTCATAAGCCCTTGGTCGGCAGTTCAACTCTGCCCCGCGCCACGACCGTCCACCTCTCGGCACCTCTAGTCCAACCAGTCAACAGGAAGCTGCTTCGGCCGCGGCACGCGGCACGGGGCACGGTCGGAACCCGGAGCGTCATGGTTCCGGCTTCTCGGACTCGAGCAGCTTGATGACGCGCAGCGCGTCGCGGAGGACCGGTAGCGTGGCGTGGTCTTTCGCACGGCCCGCCGCCTCCTTGGAGCGAATGATGTCTTCGAGCGAGGCGACGGTCGCGGCGACGTCCCCGATCTCGATCGTCTTGGCCCGACTCCGCACAGATGCGAAATGGAGGCCGCCGCTCATCGTTTCGAACAGGATGTCGATCGGCCACGCTGCCCCGATGAGCCGCTGCGTGCTCGTCATCTCGCTGATCTCCACCGGGCGCGCGGTTCCGAGCTCGGTCGCGAGCCTCAGCAGCTTGTCGCGATTCGCCGCGGTGTCCCGAATCAACAGATCGACGTCCTGGGTCGTGACCGGCGCGCCTTGCAGCGCCGCGCCAGCGTTGCCCACGATGATCGCTTCCAAGCCTGCCTGTCGTAGCGCACGGAGCAACGTGATGATGAAGGCTTCGTCAGGCGACATACACCCCTGGCCGAATCTCGCGCAGGAGAAAGCGACGCCCCGAGCCGATTGGCCTCAACAGACTTTCGAGGATCAGCATCAAGTCGCCCGGGTCGATGTCGGGCACGAGCGGAGCAAGCCGGTCGCGTAGCGCGATCACTCGCGCGGCCAGCGCTTCGGCATCCTCGACCCTCATGTCGAAAGGATAGCGAAATGCCGTGGGCTCCGCGAGGACGGATCGCGAACTCGCAGCGGTCTGAACCCCGCCGCAGCACGGCGAACCAAGATGAACAACGTGCGCGTGTCGGGGGCTGGGTGGTACGCTAGCGCAGTAGGGAGACTCGCCCTGATGGGGTTGGCGGCAGGACCACACGGTGTGGTGCTCCGGCGAGAACCGATCCGGCCAGCTCGGTAACGGCGGCATGTCGACGATCCGATCGCGCTGTTCGCCGGCGGTGCCCTCGGCCTCGACGGACGCGAAGACGGCCGGCACGCTCGACGCATTTCACGCGGCGAACGACCGCGAGGATCGCGACCGCGCGCTGTCGTACGTCGCGTTCGGGGCGGGCGCCGGCCTGATCGGCTACGCGATCTTCCGCTGGGTGAGCGCACCGTCCGCGAGCTCGACCGAGGTCGCCCTGACGCCGACCGACGGCGGCAGCACGCTGTGGATTCGCGGCAGCCGGTAACCGCCGTTCACCAGGCCGCTTCGGGCTCCTCGCCAGCGGCACCCGAGCCGCGCGCCGGGAAGTCGGGCGAGCGCAGTCAAACGGTGGGATCGGCTCGCCTCGCGACCGACGAGCGTTTCAGCGCGGGCCGACGTCGATGACCTCGATGATCTGCGAGGCCGTCACGTCGATCGCCTCGCGCGCGGCGCGGATCGGCGGTCGCGGCCGCGCGGGATCGGCTCCGCGCGCCGGCGAGGGGCCAAGGCGTGCCGCGGCGGTGGCGAAGTTCTTTGGAGGAATGCGCCCGTCACCAGTAGCCATGTCCCTTGGTTCGCCCGCTCCCGCGGCTCGTGAATGTAGCCATGTAAGCGAGATGTCACCCACATCCCGCTTTTCACAGTCCACGCTGACTGTTTCTGCGGTACGACTCCGGCCATGGACTTCGCGCTCGACGCCGAGCAGGACCTCATCGTCCAGACCGTCCGCAA
>JAYVLW010000741.1:0-21070 GCA_043759315.1 Myxococcales bacterium | reverse complement strand
GTCGTCGTCCTCGTAGGTGATCTGCGCTGCCTCGGCCTCCGCGCGGACGCGATCGAATAGCTCGCGCGCTTCGGCGGGTGGGATCGCGAGGAAGATGTCGTTGATCGTGCGCCCGAGCCGCGCGTCCACGCGCTGCTCGGTCCATCGGCTCCTCCTCCGCGGCACGCGTCGATGCTACCGCAGAACCCCTGGGGTCTCGGGTAGGGGGCGCCGTGCTAGCGATAGCTCGCGAGCCAGGCGGCGGCGAACTCGATCTGCTTGACGGCGTGCGCGCCGGCATCGTGACGCGTTGCCCAGCGCGCGATCTCGCCCTCGTCGCCGCGCGTGGCGAGCGCGACGCGGACGGCCTCGGCGAACTGCTCGTGCGGGTGCGTGGCCGCGTACAGCGAGACCACGCGGCGATAGCGCGGGTTGCGGAGACCGCCATGACTGCGGATCCGGCGGCCGACCTCGTCGACCACGGTGCCGACGCGGTACTTCGTGCGGACATCGCCGAACAGGTGGCGGAACGCCGGCGTGCGCGTGACCTTCGGGCGCGCGAACAGCAGCGCGTGGCCGAGCTCGTGGCGGATGGTGGCGCGGAAGGTGAGCGCCGAGTAGCGCTCCGACAGCTCGACGACGTGATCGGGGATGCGATCGGCGATCAGCATGGTGCGGTGCAGGTGGATCACGTCGGGAACCTCCTCCTCGACGCCCGAGCCCTCGATCGACCACACGAACGTCACGTTCGGCCGAACGCCGAGCTCCGCGAGCTCCGCGAGCACCTCGTCGATCACGGGGTGCTGGGCCGGCGTGCCCGCGAGATGAAGATCGCGGGTGGCGACGGGACCGCGCGTCGCGCGCAGCCAGCGCAGGAGCTCTCGCAGCGGCGCCTCCATGCGATCGACGCTAACACGCAGCTCAGTTGCTGCAGGTATCGGAGATCGGCTCGGTCGCGGTGCGCTTGCGCTGCTCGAGCTCCTTCGTCACCGCGGCGCCGATCTTTGGGTCCCACGCGAGCTGCTCGAGAAGCGCCATCGCCTCGGCGCGGCGGGACGTGTTGAGCAATGCAGTGGCGTGGTACCAGCGCAGCACCGCACCGTCGTCGAGGTACGGTGCGAGAGGCAGCGCCGCGGTGTAGCGATCGAGCCACACGTGCGTCATCGGATGGCCGCCGTACGGTTGACCGCGTGCGTGGGTGAGCTCGTTGATCGTCTCGTTGACCGGTCCCACGCACGTCCGTGCGCGCTCCGGTGACAGCACGGCCGCGGCGCGTGCGAGATCCGCGAGCGCGGCGTGGAACCGCGCATCGTCCAGCCAAGGCGCGAGCTCGGCGATCGCGAGCACGACGCCCGCGCGGCCACGACACGCGAGCTCGGGCGACACCGGGGTGCGCAGCTTCGCGGTCCACGCGGCGAGCGCACCCTCGGCATCGCCACCCGCGAGCAACGCCACCGGATCGTCGGCGGCGGGAGGCGGCGAGGGCAGGGGCGCGAGCGTGAACGTGAGGTTGGCTTCGAGAGCGAGCGCGGCGTGGGGGCCGGGAGACACCCACACGTCCTCGAGCCCGGCGACCAGGCACGCGTGCAGCGCCGGATCGCCGACGCCGCCCGTGACACGTGCGGTGTTCGTCGCGCCGGCACGGTCAAACGTGAGCTGCAGGGTGACCTCACCGGCGAGCCGCGGATCGCGCGCGGCAGCGTCGGCGTAGCAGCGCTGTAGCGCGCCGTAGTTCGACTTCACGCCCATCCGGATCGCGCGCTTGTCGGTATCGACGAACGTCTGCGCGCAGCCGACGCGCACTTCGGGGACCGCGCCGCGCGAAGGCGGTTCGCGCGAGTCGTCCCAGTCGGTGACCTCGAGCGGCTTGGGCAGCTCGACCTGCGCGACCTGGCCGTCGTCGATGACGTGCGAGCACACGGTGCCGGTGCGCAGATCGCGATCGGGATGCGCGACCGGCGTGGGCCACGCCCGCTTCCACTCGGGTTGCTGCGAGCGTGTGAACGCCAGCCTCGCGGTCAGGCGGATCGGCCGTGTGGTGGTCTCGATGAACGACGAGGTCGAGAGCGCCGTGGTCACGCACGCGGCGAGGGCCTGATCCTCGGAACGTTCGCCGGTCACCGTGAGATCGCGCGTGCTCCCGAGCGGTTCGATCGTCATGCCCGCGGTCAGCAAGGTCGTCTTCGCTCCGCGCGAGGTCTGGTACTTCCAGCAGCTCGCGATGTCGGCGTGGTTGCGCGCGAACACCGCGCGCAGCTCGCGCGTGGTGCGGCCGAGGCCCGTGCGGGGACGTTCCGCGATCCGCGGACCCTTGCGGAGCGGCCACAGCGACATCGGGGCGAAGTCGTAGACCTTCTTCCCGACGGGCACCGACCCCGAGCTTCCATCGGGCGGTGGCGGAAACGCATGGCACTCGATGTGGGAGGGCGGAAGCGCGGCGGCAGCCGGTGGCATGTACAGGTCCGGCGGCACCAGAGCGGGAGACGGGAGTGGAGCGGGCGGCGTGCCGCAACCGACCGCCACGAGCACAACCAGGCGGCGCGACATGGCTTTCTGGACAACGCAGCCCGCAGAACGTTCCAGACTAAAACCCATACCTAAACGTGAGGGTTGGCCTTGACACTCCGCGCCCAACCTCCCATAGTCCCGTCAGATAGAGCGAACCTCACGTAAGCGTAAGGGTTGGCTCGACCACCATGACGGACGATACCCACAAGCTGATGCGCGTTGGAGAGCTCGCGAAGGCGGTCGGCAAGACCGTCCGGGCGATGCACCTCTACGAGGAGCTCGGCCTTCTCGAGCCGCGGTCGCGGTCAGAGGGTGGGTTCCGGATGTACGGACCCGAGGCGATCGATCGCATCCACTGGATCGTGAAGCTCCAGGCGATCGGCTTCACGCTCGCCGAGATCCAGGGGTTCGTGAAGGACTTCCAGGACGCCGGCTCGGGACGCGTCGCGACCGCGCGCGTGCGGGCGATGTTCACGGAGAAGCAGGCGCAGATCCGCGAGCAGATGATGCAGCTCCAGGTCATCGAGAACGACCTGCAGGAAGCGGTCGCCTACCTCGACTCCTGCCAGACCTGCACGGACGAGTACGCGCCGAGCGCGTGCCGCTCGTGCGACCACCACGGGCATAGCAAGGGCGAGGCGCCGCCGCTGTTCGCGGGGCTGTCCCGCCGCACCGCGGGAGCCGCCGTCGACGACAAGGATCCGGGCTTCGTGCCGGTCACCGTTCTCTATCGCGAAGGAAACAACTGATGTGCGCTGCTACTAACAAGATCGAAGTCGTCGTCCCCGAGGGTGTGACGCTCCCGATCTTCATGGACAACCACTCGACGACCGCCGTCGATCTCCGGGTCGTGCAGGCGATGCTGCCGTTCTTCACGAACCACTACGGCAACGCGGCGAGCCGCAACCACGTGTTCGGCTGGACGGCCGAGGCTGCGGTCGAGAACGCGCGTGGTCAGATCGCGGCGCTGATCGGCGGCGACGCCAAGGAGATCGTGTTCACGTCGGGCGCGACCGAGGCGAACAACCTCGCGATCAAGGGCGCCGCCAGCTTCCTCAAGAAGCAGGGCAACCACATCATCACGGTCGAGACCGAGCACAAGAGCGTGCTCGATACGTGCAAGCGCCTCCAGCGCGAAGGCTACGAGGTCACCTACCTCACGCCCCAGAAGGACGGCCTGGTCACGCCGAAGATGATCACCGACGCGATGACCGACAAGACGATCGTCGTCTCGATCATGCTCGCGAACAACGAGATCGGCGTGGTCCAGCCGGTCAACGAGATCGGCGCGGCGATCAAGGCGAAGAACCCGAAGACCCTGTTCCACACGGATGCGGTCCAGGGCGCGGGCAAGATCCCGTTCGACGTCGAGGCGGCGAAGGTCGACCTCGTCAGCCTGACGGCGCACAAGATGTACGGCCCGAAGGGCATCGGCGCGCTGTGGGTCCGCCGCAAGCCGCGCGTCCGCATCGATCCGATCATCGACGGCGGTGGACACGAGCGCGGCATGCGCTCCGGCACGCTCCCGGTCCCGATGATCGTCGGGTTCGGCAAGGCGGCAGAGATCGCGAAGGCCGAGATGGCCGACGAGGCCGTTCGCGTCGAGGCGCTCCGCACGCGGCTCTACAAGGGCATCACGTCGAAGCTGTCCGAGACCTACGTCAACGGCTCGATGGAGCACCGGCTGCCGGGCAACCTCAACATCTCGTTCGCGTTCGTCGAGGGCGAGAGCCTGCTGATGGCGCTCAAGGATGTCGCGGTCTCCTCCGGCTCGGCTTGCACCTCGGCATCTCTGGAGCCGAGCTACGTGCTGCGCGCCCTCGGCGTCGGCGACGAGCTCGCGCACACGTCGATCCGGTTCGGCATCGGTCGGTTCAACACGGAGGCCGAGATCGACTTCGTGATCGACATCGTCGTGAAGAGCGTGGAGCGACTCCGCACGCTCTCGCCTCTCTGGGAGATGCACCAGGAAGGTATCGACATCAATTCGATTCAGTGGACCCCGCACTGACCCAAGGTCAGGAAAGCAGAACCAGCCATGGCGTATTCAGAAAAAGTCCTCGACCACTACGAGAACCCGCGCAACGTCGGCACGTTCAAGGCCGACCAGGATGTCGACTCGAGCGAGATCGGCATGGGGCTCGTCGGCGCCCCGGCGTGCGGCGATGTCATGCGTCTCGAGATCCGGGTCAAGGACGGCCTGATCGCGGACGCGAAGTTCAAGACCTTCGGCTGCGGTTCCGCGATCGCGTCGAGCTCGCTCGCGACCGAGATGATCAAGGGGATGACCCTCGATCAGGCAGCGAAGATCAGCAACACCACGATCGTCGAGGAGCTCAACCTCCCCCCGGTCAAGATCCACTGCTCGGTGCTGGCCGAGGATGCGATCAAGGCCGCGATCGAGGACTACAAAAAGAAGCAGACCAAGTGAACACGGAGGGGTCGAGACAGATGAGCGCCACCGCTCCCAATACTCCTGCAGCTCCTCCTCCGTCGGCTGAGCCGGCGAAGGTGGGGAAGCGTGAGATCGAGGTCACCGCGGCCGCGGCCGAGGAGATCGCGAAGCAGAAGGCAAAGCGTGGGACGCCCGAGGCGATGATTCGCATCGGTGTACGCGGCGGCGGGTGCACGGGCTTCACCTATGTCTTCGAATGGGCCGAGTCGGTCCGCCCGAGCGACAAGGTGTTCTCCGGTCACGGCGAGTCGATCGTCGTCGATCCGAAGAGCCTGGTGTACCTCGGCGGGATGTCGCTCGATTTCGTCAAGGGCATGATGGGTCACGGCTTCAAGTTCAACAACCCGAACGTCAAGGGTGCGTGCGGCTGTGGCGAGTCCGTCAACTTCTAGTGAACCGTTCTCGCTGCTCGGCTTCACGCCGTCCTACGAGATCGATCTGAGCGCGCTCGAGAAGGCGTTCTTCGAGCGCAGCAAGGAGCTCCACCCGGACCGGTACGCGACTGCGCCGGCGGCGGAGCGCGTGGCGGCGCTGTCCAAGTCGCGCGCCCTCAACGATGCGTACCAGACCCTCAAGAAGCCGGTGCCGCGCGCGGAGTATCTGCTGCAACGCGCGGGCGTGACCATCGGCGACAACGAACGCCTCGATCCCGCGTTCCTGATGGAGATCCTGGACCTTCGCGAGGCTCTGGCCGAGGCCCGGCATGCCGGCAAGACCGCGGACGTCGGTCGGATGCAGGGCGAGATGGCGCAGCGCCGCAGGGCGGTGCTCGACCAGCTTCCGGCCCTGTTCGCGGCGAACGACCTGGCCGGGATCAAGACGCAGCTGATCGTGCTGCGCTATCTCGACCGCTATCTCGAGGAATGCGACGCGGCTCTCGACGAGGACTAGGCAGGACGAGAACATGTTGCTCCAGATCGCAGAACCCGGTCAGTCGAAGGTCATCGAGGCGTGCAAGCCGCGGGTGATCGGCATCGATCTCGGCACCACGAACAGCCTGGTCGCGCACGTCGCCGATGCGTCGCCGGTCGTGATCTCGGGTGAGGGCGGACCGCTGGTTCCCTCCGTCGTCAACTACGGTCCCGATGGCGTGGTAGTCGTCGGCAGGCTCGCCGTGGCGCGCGCGCTCGAGGCACCGCGCGACACGCTCGCGAGCGTCAAGCGGCTGATCGGTCGCGGCTTGAAGGACCTCGAGGGGATCCGCGCGCTGCTCCCCTACGAGATCGAGGGCGACGACCGCGCGGTACACATCACCGTCGCCGGAGGCAAGAAGGTCTCGCCGGTCGAGGTCTCCGCGGAGGTACTGCGCGAGCTCAAGCGCCGCGCGGAGAGCTCGCTCGATGGTCCAGTGGAAGGAGCGGTCATCACGGTGCCCGCGTACTTCGATGATGCCCAGCGCCAGGCCACCCGCGATGCCGGGCGGCTCGCGGGGCTCGAGGTCATGCGCCTCCTCGCCGAGCCTACTGCGGCCGCGCTCGCCTACGGGCTCGACCGCGGCACCGCCGGCACCTACGCCGTCTACGACCTCGGCGGCGGGACCTTCGACATCTCGATCCTCAAGCTCGTCGACGGCGTGTTCGAGGTCAAAGCCACGGGCGGCGACTCCGCCCTCGGCGGCGACGACCTCGATCGCGTGATCGCGGCGGCCGTGATGCCCGCGCTCGACCAGGCACCACGCAAGGTGATCGGTGCAGCCGTCGCCGAGGCGCGCCGCGTCAAGGAACTGCTGACCACGACGAGCGAGACCGTGTTCGTGATCGCGCCGTCGACGAGCGAGACGTATGCCGTCAAGAAGGTGGTCACGCGCGGCGATCTCCAGACCTGGGCACAGCCACTCCTCGAGCGCACCGGCAAGGCGTGCCGTCGCGTGCTCAAGGATGCGGAGCTCACGAAGGACCAGCTCGACGGCGTGATCCTCGTCGGCGGTTCGACGCGCTCGCCGATCGTGCGCGACTTCGTGGCCGAGCTGTTCGGCAAGACCCCGCTCTCCGACCTGGATCCCGAGCAGGTCGTGGCCCTCGGCGCCGCGGTGCAGGCCGACGTGCTCGCCGGCGGCCGCAAGGACGTGACGCTGCTCGACGTGGTGCCGCTCTCGCTCGGCCTCGAGCTGATGGGCGGCGTGGTCGAGAAGCTGATCCACCGCAACACCACGATCCCGACGGGCGCGACCCAGACGTTCACCACGTACGCGGACAACCAGACCGGCTTCGACCTCCACATCGTTCAGGGCGAGCGCGAGACCGCCGATACGTGCCGCTCGCTCGCCCGGTTCACGCTGCGCGGCGTGCCGCCGATGATCGCGGGCATGGGCCGGGTGGAGATCACGTTCCTGATCGACGCCGATGGCCTGCTCAAGGTGATGGCCAAGGAGTTGACCACCGGGATCGAAGCATCGATCGAGGTCAAGCCTAGCTACGGCCTGTCCGACGAGGAGGTCGAGAAGATGCTCGTCGACTCGTTCGAGTACGCCGAGGAGGACCTCGTGCGCCGCAACCTCGCCGTCGAGCGGATCGAGGCGGACCGCATCCTCGCGGCGACCCGCCAGGCATTCCTGACCGACCCCGAGCTGCTCGACCCCGACGTCCGCGCGGCGGGCGAGGCGGCCATCGTCAAGCTCGAGAATGCGGTGCGGGGGGCGGACTACCTCGCGATCCGGCACGCCATCGAGGGCCTCGATCTCGCCACCAAGCCATTCGCGCAGAGGCGGATGAATCGCGCGATCGCTGCACAGTTCCAGGGCGTCGCGCTCGACGACGCCGCGCGGAAGGTCGGAGCCTGAGATGCCCAAGATCACGTTCATCAATCCCCACGGACCGAAGACCACCGGACCGTTGACCGTCGAGTGCCGGAAGGGCCTCTCGATCCTCGACGCAGCAGAGGAGTGCGGCGCGCGCGTGGGTCACGCCTGCGGCGGCAACCTCGCGTGCTCGACGTGCCACGTCTACGTCGAGCAGGGCCTCGACTCGCTCGGCGAGATCGCGGACAAGGAGAACGACATCATGGACAAGGCATTCGACGTGCGATCCGAGTCGCGCCTCGCGTGTCAGGCCAAGGTGTCGGATCAGGACCTCGTGGTCGAGATCAGCGAGGAGGGCCTGCGGGCGTGGCTCGACGAGAATCCCGACGAGCGGAAGCGGCTCGCGCAAGAACGCGCCCTCAAAGAGGAGAAGCCTCTACCAGGCGACGACGTGGAGCTGCGCTGACGGCTCCCAGCACGTGTCGGTGCCGTTGTAGATGACCTCGACGAGCGCGATGCGGCGCTCGGCGTCGACCCAAGCATTGCCGAGCTTGGCCGGATTCGAACACTGATCGCGATCGGGCGCGCGCCAGGTCACGGGTGTATCGCGGGACAGCAGCAGCTTGCCGGCCTTCGTGATGGTCAGGTGATCTTTCTGCCAGTCGAGAGCGAGGTCGTCGAGCTTCGCCGCGTGCTGCGTCCAGACATCCGTCGTGTCGACGACCAGGGCGCGTAGCGGATGCAGGACCACGCGATGGTGCAGATCCGCCAGCCAGCTGTTCGCCGCGGAGATCCGCAGCACCAGCGCGGGCGTCGGGCCGGTGTCGGCCACGAGGGACTCGGTCTCGTCGACGGTGAGCACGGTGATCTTCTGCGCGCCCGTGTCGGCGCGCGTCCGCGACTCGACGCGGAGGTTGAGGTTGCCGCGGCCGCCGTCGATGTCCGACGTCGCGAACACCACGAGCTGACCCTCGTTGGACACGGCGGGCAGCCCGCTGCGCGCGAACGTATCGTGCGCCCACGCGAGCGACGGCGGGGCCGTGCGCGGAGGCGGCGGTGGGATAGCGGAACCCTGCAGCGGAACCGCGGGGGCCGTGGAGCCGCAGGCCGCGAGCGCCACCAGCAGTGCGTGGCGCATCACTCGACGAGCTTGAGGTGCGAGGCGCGCTTGCGAGCCTCGGGCTCGGCGGCGAGGGCGAGGGGCGCGCTTACCGGGTCCTTGACGGCGGACGGCACCGCGACGGGCACGTCGCCGCCCCCGGTGAGCACGTCCTCGGGGACGTCCTCCGGCCACACGGTGCCGCGCTGCTCGCCTTCGACCATCGCGGCGTAGACGGCGGTCCACGGGAGGATGCAGCGGAACGGCTGGCCGCCGAAGGTGAGGGTGCCCGCGATCGCCTCGTCGTCGACGACGAGCTCGCCGATCGCGGGGGTGAGGCCGTAGCCGAACCGCAGCACGAGGCTCGGATCGGCGCGGAACCGCGCGGGCACGGAGACCTCGGCGCGGCGCGCATCGACGTGGACGAGGACCGGGCCGCGCGAGAGGAGCTGCTCGAGCGTGCGGCGCTTGTCGGGCGCGCTCGCATCGTCCTCGTCGCCGAGCGAATCGATCGAGGGGATCTCGGTGGACGGCTTGCCGACGAGCACGACGAACTCGTCCTCGGCCATCAGGCCGGCATCGACGGCATCGCGCAGGATGCCCTCGGGGCGATCGCCCGCGGCCGCGGTGACCCGCTCCACGGTGCGCTCGCAGCGGGCGGCGTGGCGCAGGACCGCGCCGTGGGCCGCGAGCGCCGAGTGGTCCCCGGCGCGCCAGCGAGCGAGGGCGCGCTCGACGTCGACCAGGGAGGTCGAGACGCGGTGCTCGATCAGCGCGGTGACGACCGCCTGGAGGCGGGCCAAGGTCTTGGGGTCACGCTCGAGCATCTGCCCTCGACTTAGTACGACCTCCCGGCGCGGTAAAGGCCCGAATCACGTTTCGATCAGATCCGTGAGCATCGCCACGACTCGCTCGGGGACCGGGGTCGCGACAAAGCGCGCCAGGTCGACGACGGCGCACACCACCGAGCCTTCCGCGGCGAGCGTGCGCGGCTCCTGCTTGTAGATGCGGTAGCGGAACGTGATCGACTTCGTACCCATGCGCGACACGGTGACCTCGATCTCGGCGGTGTCGCCGAACCGAAGGGGAGCCTTGAACTCGCACTCGGCCTTCACGGCGGGGAACCCGATGCGGTCGCGATCGATCAGCTCGGAGTAGGCCTTGGGGCCGATACGCGTGCGCCACAGCTCCTCGAAGGCGAGGTGGAACATGTGGAAGAACCGCGGGTAGTAGACGATGCCGGCGTGGTCGACATCGGCGAACCGCACCGGGGTGGCGAACGAAAAGCTCATCGCGCGGGCAGCACCAGCGTGACGCCGCAGGCGGCGGGGACACCGGGGCAGGGCGGTGCGAGCTTCTCGAGCTCGATGATCACGCGCGCCTGCGGATACAGCTCCTGGATCTTCGCGCCGATCGAGCCGGCGAGGGCTTCGAGCAGCTTGAACGTGGACTTGGTGCCGGTGGCTACCACGATGTCGGAGACCTTCCAGTAGTCGACGGTGTCCGCGATCTTGTCGCTCGCGGCGGCGGCGGCGAGCGGAAGCTCGAGCGTGAGGTTGACGCGGAACCGCCGGGTGCCGCGCCGCTCGGCGGCGGTGTAGCCATGGTTGCCCTCGAATTCGAGGCCGCGAACGAAGACGCTGTCGGTCACGCGGGCAGGCTACACGTGCGCGCGCGGGATGTGCCACGTACAATCGCCGGATGTGGCGGCTCCTGGCCCTGATGACTGCCGGCTCGATCGCGGCCTGCGGCGGCGCGGCGCCCCCGCCGCCGAAGCAGGTGCTGTCGAACGAGGTGCCGGTGCCCGTCGGGCGGATGTCGGTGTTCGAGCTCGGTCGCGACTCGTTCGGCCCGATCACCGCGATGACCCCTGCGACCGTGGAAGCGCTCCGGCAGGCGCTCGGTGCGAGCTACCGGGTGCAGACCGTGGATCGCCACGGCAGCGAGCTTCACGCGTTCCTCGGCACCGAGCTGTTGTTCTACGTGATCCCGAACGACGATGGCTCGCTGTTCAACATTCATGCGGTCAGCCCGAAGATCGCGATCGTCGAGCACCCCGACTGGGTGATCGGTACGCCTTTCACCGGCGCCGATGTGCTCACGGATTGCGAGTGCTGGGGAGAGCACCCCATGTGCTTCGAGCGCGGCGACCACGTGGCGGTCGGCTTCGTCGTGGCATGCGAAGGGGTCAAGACGCGGGAAGGGCGTCGCATGCTGCAGGGTGTTCCGATCCAGCGCGCGGTGTGGAACCCGCACGCGTTCGGCGCCGTGGTGGACTCGCCGGTGCAGCCCGGCGTGACGAGCCAGCCGCCACCGAGCTTGAAGCAGATCTTCGGCGGCGATCCCTAAGCTTCCGCGGCGTCGTCGCCTTCGGAGCTCTTGAGCTTCGTCAGCTTCTTCTTGATCATCGTCCGCTTGAGCGGCCCGACAAAGTCGACGAGCAGCTTACCCGTGAGGTGGTCGAACTCGTGGAGCATGCAGCGCGCGAGCAGGCCCTCGCCGTCGAGCTCGAACATCCGGCCATCGATGCCCATCGCACGGAGCTTCGCGCGGAGCGGGCGCTTCACCTTGACGTAGATGTCGGGGAACGACAGGCAGCCTTCTTCGCTGTCCTGCTGCTCGTCCGACGTCTCGAGGATCTCGGGGTTGATGAACGCGACCGGTGGACAGGTCTCGGTCTTGCCGGCGAGCTTCGGCTCGACGATGAACATCCGGCGGTTATCGCCGAGCTGGAGCGCCGCGATGCCGAGGCCATTCTCCGCGTACATCGAGTCGATCAGATCCTGGTAGAGGGCGCGCACCGAATCATCCACGGTCTCGATCGCGACGGAGGGTTGTCGGAGACGGTCGTCGGGCCACACCACGACGGGACGAACAGCCATGCTCGGACCGTAGCACGATTGACAAGTTACGCCGTCGGGGACATACACGCGCAGACCCATGTCCAACCCCGTGATCACCCGGTACTCCGAGGCGCGGTTGCCCACGCCACACGGGGAGTTCCGGGTGGTCGTCTACCGGACCGGGGAGGACGTGGCGGCGGGTGGAACGGCGCTGGGGACCGGGAAGGAAGAGCACGTCGCGATGGTGATGGGCGACGTGTCGGGGGCGGCCGTGCTCGCGCGCGTGCACTCGTCGTGCTTCACCGGTGAGGTGCTCGGCAGCCTGCGGTGCGATTGCCGCGCGCAGCTCGATGCCGCGCTCGAACGGATCGGCGCGGAGGGCCGGGGCGTCCTCGTCTATCTGGTGCAGGAAGGTCGTGGCATCGGCCTCGGCAACAAGGTCGCCGCGTATCAGCTTCAGGACGCCGGCGCCGACACGGTCGACGCGAACCTCGCGCTCGGCTTCGATGCAGATCTGCGGTCGTACGACATCGCCGCCGGGATCCTGCGGGACCTCGGGGTCACCAGCGTGCGGCTGATGACGAACAACCCCGACAAGATCTCGGGGCTCGAGCGCGCCGGGATGGAAGTCATCACCCAGGAATCGCACTGGGTCGCCACCAACGAGCACAGCGAGAGCTATCTCGCCGCAAAGAAGTCCAAGCTCGGGCACCTCTCGTAGAGACCACCCACATGAATGAAACCAGCGTCAAGGAAGCTCTCGCGAAGGTCATCGACCCGATGCTCGGGCACGACATCGTGAGCTATCGCGTGCTCCGCACCGTCGAGGTGCAGGGCGACGACGTCCTCGTTCGGCTCGACATCCCGACGCACGCGTATCCGCTCGCGCAGCGCAAGGAGCTGCAGAACCGGATCACGACGGCGCTCGAAGCGATCGGCGCGAAGCGCGTGACGGTGGTCGCGGACGTCAACACGGCGTTTCTCGCGGCGCCCTCTGACAAGGCGACGCTCAAGGGTCCGAAGAACGTGATCGCGGTCGCGGCGGGCAAGGGCGGTGTCGGCAAGTCGACCGTCGCGGTGAACCTCGCGCTCTCGCTGCTCAAGCACGGCGCGAAGGTCGGTCTGCTCGACGCCGACGTGTTCGGTCCGTCGATCCCGACGATGCTCGGCACCCCCGAGGTGCCCGCGTCGGCCAGCAAGGACTCGAAGATCATCCCGGCGCTCCACCAGGGCCTCAAGGTCATCTCCGTCGGCTTCTTCGTCGACAAGGACGAGGCGGTGGTGTGGCGCGGCCCGATGGTGCACCGCCTCCTGCAGCAGTTCCTCGGGGACGTGGAGTGGGGCGATCTCGACTACCTCGTCTGCGATCTCCCGCCGGGCACCGGCGACGTGCAGCTCTCGCTGTCGCAGCTGATCCCGATCGCCGGTGCGGTGATGGTGACCACGCCCCAGGAGGTCTCGATCGTCGATGTCGTGAAGGGCATCGCGATGTTCGAGAAGGTCGAGATCCCGATCCTCGGCATCGTCGAGAACATGAGCTTCTACAAGTGCCCCGCATGCGGGCACATGGACGAGATCTTCAGCCACGGTGGCGGCAAGCGCCTCGCGCAGGAGGTCGGCACCGACTTCTTCTGCGAGATTCCGATCGATACGCGGATCCGGTTCGGCGGCGATGCCGGCGTCCCGATCGTCGCCTCGAGCCCGGACTCCGAGCACACGCTGCGCTTCATGCAGCTCGCCACCCAGGTCGCGATCAAGGTCGCCGGCGCGGTCCTGTCGAAGCCGAAGCGCTCTTCGAGACTCGCCGTCATCAAGTAACAGCGCCCTGTCGAACTGCGGATTGCGTTCCAGATTGTGAGCTCTCCCTGGGCCGGGTACGCTGGAGGCGTGCGTGGGGGCCTCGTGGTTGCGATGTTCGTGGTCGTCGGGTGCTACGCGCCCACGCCGCCGGTGGGCATCGCGTGTGACCCCCTGGCGCCGCACTGTCCGCGGGGGCAGACCTGCATCACCGGTGCGACCGGCGCTACCTGCGAGACCGGCGGTGGAGGAGGCCCGTTCGACGCTCCTGTCGACGTTCCGGACGATGCGCCAACGCCCGACGGCAGCCTCGATGCCGCGATGCCCGACGCGACGGTAGCGCTGGATACGGACGGCGACACGGTGCTCGATGCCGTCGACAACTGCGTGATGCGCCCGAACACCAACCAGTTCAACGAGGACGGTGACCGGTTCGGCGACGTCTGCGATCCTTGCCCCCCTATCGCCGACGACAACCCGGCCGACGGTGATGGTGATGGCGTCGCCGACGCATGCGATCCACGCCCGACGCTCGGGGGCGACTCGATCATGCTGTTCGAGGGATTCCAGGCCGGCCTCCCGACCACGGGATGGGCCAAGACCGGCACCTGGTCGGCGGCAGGTGGAACGGTGTCCGGAGACGCGTCCGCGGGCAAGGCCATGCTGACGGCGCCAGGTTCCACGACCGGGCGGTTGACCGTCAGCACGTCGATGCGGATGGACGCAGTACCCGCGACCGGCGATGGCGCCGCGGGCATCGTCGATGCGTATGACCTGACCGCGAAGACCGGCATCTACTGCCACCTCACGACGTGGGGGGCAACGAACACCCCGCTGGTGATCAATGCAGTCGCGAGCGCCGGGACGGTCATCGACACGGGCGTGTTCGACATCGTGGCGGGCACGACCTACGCCCTGAGCTCGCGGCGCGACGCCGACGCCCGCAGCTGCAGTGGTAGCCACGGCGCGACGACTGCCAGCGCCAGCGGCACCTCGACCGTATCGGCGATCATGCCGAATGTCGGGCTGCGTCTGGTTCGCACCAAGGCGACCTACGCGTGGCTCATGGTCGTGACGAATTGATGCCCGATACGAGGCGGCAAAGCAGTGCGGCGACAGCGCGCAAGCTCGCAACTGCGACGTGTTAAGCAGATAGACTCCTGAGCATCCATGAAGCGCACGCTCGCAGTGGTCCTCACGCTCACGGTCAGCAGCTGTTCGTTCGTGTTCACGCGCTCGCCGGGCAACGTCGGCAAGCCGGCGCAGAAGTTCTCCGGCTGCAGCGAAGGCAAAGGCTGGCCGATCGCGGACGCCGTGATCGGCGGCGTGGTCCTCGCGAGCTCGATCGGTCTTCTGGGCGGCTACCAGGACCCCAACACCGGCGAGACCCAGTCGCCGGACCTGCTGGTCACCGTCACTGGCGTGTTGATCGCCGGCGCCTTCGGCGTCAGCTCCTATGTCGGGTTCTCTCGCACGAGCAAGTGCCGTGCGTCGCACGCGGAGTACCTCGCCGGGCATCCCCCGCCGGCCCTCGACCCGGTCGCCAACATTCCGCCGGGCGCGAACGGCGGTCTGTGCACGCCACAGCTGTCGTGCGACGCGGGCCTCGTCTGCTCGGGGATGCCGGATCGCACGAACCGCTGCATCGTCGCACCGCAGGTCGCGCAGACGCCGCCGGTGCAGCCTCCGGAGCCGCAGATTCCGGTCGGCATGCAGGGCGGGGCATGCACACCGCAGCTGACCTGCGCGCTCGGCCTGGTGTGCGCGGGCATGCCCGACCGCACCAACAAGTGCATGCCGGCGCAGGGCGCATACGTCACGCCGCAAGCGCCTCCGCCGAAACCGGCGCCGCCACCGCCGACCGTGCCCGCGCCTCCTGTCGCGCCGGCCGTCGGCGCACAGGGTGGTGCGTGCACCGCGCAGCTCACGTGCAACCAGGGGCTCGTGTGCGCCGGGATGCCGGACCGCACGAACAAGTGCATGGTCGGCCAGATCGCCGCACCCGGCGTCGGTGCGCAGGGCGGGGCCTGCACGGCGCAGCTCACGTGCAACCAGGGCCTCGTGTGTGCCGGCATGGCCGATCGCACGAACAAGTGCGTGGTCGGGCAGATCGCGCCCGCGGTCGGTGCGCAAGGTGGCGCGTGCACCGCACAGCTGACATGCAACCAGGGCCTCGTGTGCTCGGGCATGCCCGATCGCACGAACAAGTGCATCGTCGCGCCGACGCCGAGGTAGCTACGGCGATAGCGCTACGTGCAGCGAAGCGCGAGTAGTCGAGTCGCGGGCGTTCCAGGTCTAGTTGACGAGGCCTTCACACGGCGCGAGCTCGCACAGCAGGTGGCTCACGTGGCCGAGCGTACGCTGCAGGCGGATCATCGGATCGCATGCCTCGAGGAGCTCCTGGCGCACGTCGGCGTCCATGATCAGCGCGGCGGCCACGGCATCGGCGCAGGCGCCCGGAGATCCGAAGGTCCGCGCCAGCTCGCGTAGCTGCGGGCCGCCCTCGTCGATCACCTCCGCGAGTCGATCGCACAGGGTGACGAGCTTGTGGTGATGGTCGCGGGCGTCCTCCGGATCGACGGCCATGTCGCGGAGCTCGAGCGCCTCGACCATGCGGTACGTGTGATCGGTCGAGAGCTCGCGGGCGATCTCGACCCGAGCGACTCCGCGGAGGAGCAGGGCGAACCGGCCATCGGGCAGCTCCTCCGAGCAGATGATGCGCCCGACGCCGCACCGTTCGTAGACCGGGGGACGGCCGTAGTATGCGGACTCGTAGCCAGGGCGTAGCCGCGCCACGCCCATCAGGTGGTGCCCGGCGAGGCAGTCGCGCGTGAGCTCGCGGTAGCGCGGCTCGAACACGTGGAGCGGCAGCAATCCGCCGGGGAGCAGCACGCAGTTCGGCAGCGGGAAGATCGGCAGTGACGACAGCGCGCTCGGGTCGAAGGCTGCTGTGTCGCGCTGGGTCCGCATGGGTTCGCTGTTGGCCTGATCGTTATCCGAAGATGTCGAGGCAGGAACCGGTCATCGCATCGGGCGCGCCGTAGGGCGGCGGCGATGCGAGGAACAACGCGGCTTGTGCAATGTCATCCGGGCTCATCGCGGGTGCGGCTCCCGGCATGCCCTCTCGGAGCATTGCCGTGTCCACGCTGCCAGGACAGATCGCATTCACGGAGACCTTAGCAGCGCGTAGCTCCTCCGCAAGGGCACGGGTCAGCCCGACGACGCCGTGCTTTGCCGCGCAGTAGGCGGCGAGCAGGGGGGTACCCTCGCGCCCGGCGATCGACGCGATGTTGATCACGCGCCCGCCGTTCCGGGTGAGGTCGATGAGGAACGCCCGCGTGACGAAGAACGTACCGTCGAGGTTGACGGCGATCGTGCGGCGCCAGTCGGCGTCGGACAGGGCGATGGTCGGCTTGCGCACGACGGCCCCCGCGTTGTTCACGACGATGCGCACGGGCGGCATGGTCTGGCGCACGAGATCGGCGGCGCCGTTGACCTGCGCCGAGTCCGTGACGTCGACCGTGAACGCCTGCGCGCGTCCACCGTAGGACTCGACCTCCGCGGCGACCGAGCGCAGCGCGTTGGTGTCACGCGCCCACAGAGCGACATGTGCACCGGCCCCGCCGAGGTGGAGCGCGATCGAACGTCCGATGCCGCGGCTCGCCCCGGTCACCACCGCCGTCACCCCCGCGAGCGGCAGGGTCACTTCTGCTTGTCCTTCTTGTCGAGCTTCTTGAGATCCGCGGGCTCGTCATCGCCGAGCTGCTTGCCGCTGCGTTGCGCGGCCATGTCGAGAGGATCGACGAGAGAGTTGTACGGGAACGGCACCGTGGTCGACTGGCACTGGAACGCGTTCGAGCTCTGGTCGTCCTTGATCGCCCACTTGTAGAGTGGGTCGTTCTTGCCGTCGGAGCCGTTCGTGCAGTCCTTGAGGTTCTCCCATCCCACGCCGGCGATCTGGCTCCACACGTCGTCGAACTCGGCAGGGGTCATCCCGCGCGCATCCTCCTGGCGGGTGCCCTTGTCGTCGACCTTCCAGCGCTTGATGCGCGGACCCTGCTCGATGCAGTCCATCTGCACGCCGAGCTCGGCACCGCCCATGTGGTGCGTCACCGTGTAGTTCACCGCGCGGTCCTTGCACGCGAACATCTGCATCTCGCGATCGGCCTGCTGCTGGCGCGCACCGCAGCCAAGCAGCGTCAGCCCGAGGAGCGCGAGGCTACGCATAATCGCCCGCCAGCGACGCGCGCAGCTCGTCGGAGCCGGTGACGCGGTGCCGGTAGTTCGGGTGATCGATCTCGATCTCGATCTTCGTTCCCGCCGTGGCGAGCGCGGCGCGATCCTCGGTGGTGAGCGGGAACCGCAGGTACTGCACGGCGGAGATCTTGTCGTCCGTGGAGCGCCCGGGCTCGAAGGCCGCGCGGATCGCGTGCCCGCCGAGGTGGAGGATGACGTGCTCGTCGAGGCCGACCAGCGCGCGCAGCTCCGCCTGGATCTTCTCGTCCTGCGGCAGGGGGATGAACATCGTCGCCGCGAGTGAGGACTCCGAAGGCATGAGCGCGTTCGCCTGGGCGATCTCGTCGCCGATCTGCTCGTCACGCGTCAGGTTCTCGAGCCGGCAGATCTCCTCGATCTGCATCGTCAACGTCAGCCGGTTATCGAACACCAGCTCGACCTTGTCGCCGAGGCGAACACGGCGTGCGCGCTTCATCGCGATCACGCGGTTTCGATAGTCGTCCCGGATGTGCGCGTACATCGCGGGACCCTTGATGTCCAGACGAGTGATAGGGCGGACCAAGCTCATGCGGAGATCATGGTACCCCGAAACACCAAAGGCGCCCCGCGAAGGGCGCCCCTCGTCTCGACGCGCGACTACTTCGCGTTCAGCGAGTCGAGTCCCTTCTGGAACCGACCGGCGTGCGAGCGCTCGGCGCGGGCCAGGGTCTCGAACCACTCCGCGATCTCCTCGAAGCCTTCCTCGCGGGCGGTCTTCGCGAACGCCGGGTACATCTGCGTGTACTCGTACGTCTCCCCCGCGATCGACGCCTTGAGGTTCTTCACGCTGTCGCCGATCGGCTCGCCCGTCGCCGGATCACCGACGCGCTTCAGATAGTCGAGGTGGCCATGCGCGTGGCCGGTCTCGCCTTCCGCGGTGTCGCGGAACAGGCCGGCGATGTCGGGCTGCCCTTCGACGTCCGCGACCTTGGCGAAGTACAGGTAGCGACGGTTGGCCTGCGACTCGCCGGCGAACGCGTCCTTGAGATTTCCGTGGGTCTTCGTGCCTTTGAGCTCGGCCATGGTGCGACTCCTTTTGGTTGCGGGGTTGTTACCACATCAAGACGCGCCGAGGTACGCGGCAAGCACGTCGACCATCTCGTCCATCAGCGTCCGTGCGAGTCCGCGCTGACCGGCGGGGAGATCGTTCAGGAGGATCGCGAACGCGAGCGGATGGCCGCTGTCGGCGGCGAGGTAGCCGGCGATCGTGACCACCTTGTCGAGCGTGCCGGTCTTCGCGCGCACGCGGCCGCGCGCCGGGTGGCCGAGCCAGCGCTTTGCGAGGGTGCCATCGACCCCGCCGATCGGGAGCGTCGACACGAGGTCGGGGCCGATCCGGTAGTCCTTGTGCGCGGCGGCGAGCAACCTGACCATCTGGTGCGCGCTGACCTCCGTGGACGCGAACAGGCCCGAGCCGTTCTCGGCGCGGTAGCTGCCGCCGGGAAGCCCGATGGTCGCCAGGTATGCCTTGACCGCCGCGAGGCCGTCGGCCCAGGTCGCCGGGCCGGGAGTCGCGCGGGTCTCGGCGCCGAGCGTCTTCAGCACGCTCTCCGCGACGTAGTTGTCCGACGACTTGTTCATGAACCGCAGCACGTCGGTGAGCGGTTGCGAGTCGTGGACGGCGATCGCCTTCGCGGTCGGCGGCACGGTGCCACTGCCGATCGAACGCTGCTTGAACGTCACGCCATGATCCGCGAGCGCGCGCTTGAACACCGCGGACGCGAACCGCGCCGGATCGTCGACCCGGCGGCGGAGATCCCAGCTGCCTTCCCCCGCGCGGATCGTGCCCGTGACCTCGACCTCGATGTGATCGCGCTTGGCCTTCGTCTCCACCCGCAGCCGCGTGCGGCCCTCGTTGACGCTCGTGACCTCGCGCTTCGTGATCGTGTAGTACCCCCCGGTGTCGGGCTCGAGCGTCACCGTCGCGCCGCCGCCCGGATCGGCGACCACGATCACCGTGATCGCGCTCCGCCCCACGCCGAGGCTCGCGACCGGCGCGCGGAACCCGGCGCGCTCGGTGGGCTGCTCGTCGAAGTGCTGCGGCTCGACCACGCCGTCGAAGTAGCCGGTGTCGAGGACGAGCCGACCCTCGATCGTGCGCACCCCACGCGCCGCGACCTCGGCCGCGAGCGCCTCGAGGCTCGCCGCGCTGAGCATCGGATCGCCCTTGCCGCGCAGGAACAGATCCCCGGTGATCGTGCCGGCGTCGTCGACCGGCTGCTCCGCGAACACACCCGTGCGCCAGCGAAAGCCGTTGCCGAGCACGCCGAGCGCCGCCACCGACGTCAGGAGCTTGGTGTTCGACGCGAGGTTCAGCTTCAGATCGGCGTTCGCCGCGAACAGCTCCTCACCGGTGACGAGATCGGTCACGGCGACGCCGATCTTCGCGCGCGCGAGCAGGGGCCGCGCCGCGATCGACCGGCCCAGGTGCTCGGTCAACCACAACTTCTTCGCCGCGGGATCCGCGGGCGCCACCAGCATGCCTGCGCTACCGCTGCCCGAGCCGGCGGTGTCGTCGTCGTCGCCGGGATCCGCCGAGCCTTCCGCCGAGCCGCTGCCTTGCGACCATGCCACCGGCGAGTGAATACTCCAGGCGACGAGCGCGCCGAGCGCCAGCAGACATGCAGCTCTGGAACAACCCCTCACGCGGAAACGCTATCACGGCGCTGGGTGTTGTCGTCTGGCTCGGCCTCTCGCTCGCGTGCACGCCGAAGACGCGCCGCACGCCCGATGACACGCTGGTGATCGCGATCGAGGCTGCGATGACCGCGCCCGATCCGCGCTACGCCGTCTCGAACTGGGACAGCAAGCTGTCGAAGCTTGTCTTCCCCGGGCTGACCGCGGTCGATACGCCGTCGCAGGAACCGCGGATGGAGCTCGCGACCAAGGCCACCCTGACCGGGCCGCTGACCTGGGACGTCGAGCTGCGTCCCGACGCACGGTTCTCCGACGGTTCGCCGGTCACCGCCGCGGACGTCTCGTACACCTACGAGTCGATGCTCGCGCCGGACTCCGACAGCCTCTGGCACAAGGGCTTCGTGGAGCGGTTCTCGAGGGTCGAGGTCCTCGGTCCGCGCCTGGTGCGGTTTCACCTCAAGGAGCCGCTCGCCACGTTCCTCACCGACATCGACATCGGCATCGTGTCGAAGGCAAGCGCCCTCGGCGCGGGCCCATACGTGCTCGACGAGCTGACCACGCTCCACGCGGTGCTCGGCACGAATCCGCACTTCTACGGCGCGAAGCCGAAGCTGCCGCACGTGGAGATCAAGTTCGTGCGTGATGCGTCCGCGCGCCTGCTGATGATCGTCGGCGGCTCGGTGGATCTGATCCAGAACGGCGTGCGGCTCGATCTGCTCGACGATGTCCGCGAACGGCCG
>JAYVLW010000740.1:0-8718 GCA_043759315.1 Myxococcales bacterium | reverse complement strand
GCGGCGTACCCCGGCGACGTGTCGAACAAGGACGAGCTCGAGAAGGTGATGGCGGAGGCGTACGCGAAGGGCAACGCGAAGCCCGGCGGGTTCCCGTACACCGACCGTGCACCCACCGGCCGCGCGAAGTGTATGCAGTGCCACGAGCCGATCGCCAAGGACACCTTCCGCGTCGCCGTGGAGCGCGAGATCGAGGTGGGTGCGGCGGTGCAGAAAGGCGCCGGGTACATGCACCCCAGGTGCGTCGCGCCGCACCTCGACGCCGAGGGCGGCGACAAGGACGAGATGGTCCTCCAGCTCACCAACAACTCGCGCCTCGCGGCGGAGGATCTGGCTGCCGTGATCGCGGAGATCGGATAGTCAATCCCGGCGTCCCCCTGCGCCGACGGCGCAGATCGCTGAAAACTGGCCCGCTGCACGGGGCGCGCGGGAACATCACGGGGGTGCGTCCTCTGGTGATCCTCGCCCTGCTCGCGGCGCCCGCCGCCGCGGGCACGCACGTCATGCAGCGCGGCGAGACGCTCGAGCACGTGGCGAAGGTCTACGGTTGTTCGACCGAGGCGCTCCTCAAGGCGAACAACGCCAAGACCACCCTGATCCGCGCCGGCACGGTGGTCCGGGTACCGGCGTGCAACGTCAAGGCGCGCGCGAGCCAGCGCACCGCGCGCGCGACGAGCCTGGAGGCCAAGGCGGAGGCGGCGCTCGCGGTGATCGATGGGGCGAGCGTGGTCAAGACGGCGCGCGCGACCGATGTGGTCGAGCCCGCTGACGACGACGGCCCCACCGAGAGCCTCGGGCAGCCGTGGAACGGCAAGCTCGTCAACGGCGAGCGCATGCCGCGCGGCGAGGGATATCAGCTGCGCCGGCCGCAGCGCGCGTTCGGCGCGAGCCATGTCGTCGAGCATCTGCAGCACGCGATCGCGGAGGTTCGCGCGCTGTACCCCGAGGTCCACACGCTCGCGATCGGCGACCTCTCGCAGCGCGGCGGCGGAAAGATCGGCGATCACCACTCGCACCAGTCGGGTCTCGACGTCGATGTCGGCTTCTACTTCACGCGGGTGCCCGCCGGCTATCCGGATACGTTCGTCGATGCGAGCAACGACCTCGATCTACAGGCAACGTGGGCGCTGCTCACCTCGTTCACCCGCTCGTCGGATCTCGACACCGGCGTGCAGATGATCTTCCTCGACTACGACGTGCAGGCGCGCCTCTACAAGTTCGCGAAGCAGCGCGGCACCCCCGAGGCGGATCTCGCCGCGATCTTCCAGTACCCGCGCGGCAAGGACACGCTCGCCGGCATCGTGCGCCACTGGCCGCACCACGCCGACCACCTGCACGTCCGGTTCAAGGCCGCGCGCTAGTCGACGACGGTCGACGTCGTCGGGAGCTCGAGGACGAAGATACAGCCGCGGTTCGGCAGGTTCTGCACGCGCAGCGATCCGCCGTGCGCATCCACCGCCTGTCGCGCGATCGCGAGGCCGAGGCCGAAGCCGCCGCCCTTGCCCGGATCGAGCTGGACGAACGGGGAGAACACCTTCTCGAGGTCCGCGTCGGGCAGGCCGCCACAGCCATCCTCGATCTCGATCGTCGCGCGTGTACCGGCCATCTTGCCGCGCAACGTGACGGTGCCGGCCTTGTGCGTGAACTTGATCGCGTTGCGAACGAGGTTCGAGAGCGCGGAGCGCACCAGGCGCACGTCGACGAGGAGCTCCGGCTCGCCGTCCAGGACCACCTCGACGCGGATCCGCTTCTCCTCTGCATTCGCGGCGACCGCGGACTCCGTCTCTTCGAGCAGAAGCCGGAGCTGGACGGGTTCGCACTTGAGATCGACTCCCGAGCCGACGCGCGCGAGCCGGAGCGAGTGATCGATCAGCTCGTGCATCGACCGCAGACTCCGATCGAGCACCGCGACCGTGCGGTCGGCGACCGGAAGCGCGGCGCGGGCCTCGAGCGCGGTGAGCGCGAGCATTGCCGAGCCCAGCGGATTGCGCAGCTCGTGCGCCACGAAGGCGAAGTGCTCGGTGGCCTGGCGCTGCATCTCGGCGTCACGCTGTCGGCTGTATTCGGAGACCGCACCGGCGATGCCGTTGATCACGCAATCGAAGATCACCTGGTAGTCGCGCGTGGTGACCTCGACGCCCGCATCCCTGGCCACGCGCATGATCGCCATGCGCATCGCGCCGTACTCGCGAACCACCGAATCGAGGCTGAACCCGAGGCCGAGGCGCTGGCTGCCGTGTTGCTCGGCGGTCTCGATCTCCTCGAGGGCCTCGGCGTGGCGCAGGCTGCCGATCACGATGCGGACGAAGTCCGGCAGGTGGTCGACGAGCTCGACGCGCGGCATCGTCTCGGGGTGCAGGGTGCCGCGGACCTCGTCGAGCCAGCGCTGCATCACCTCGGCCTGACGCTCCGCGAGCACCTCGTGCAGGTGGTCCATACCGGCGGGATAGCACACGTGTGGTGCGCCACCGGGAGGTGCACAGCTAGGTGGGTCTAATATCCCTCGGTCTTCGCGATCACCTCGTTCATGATTTCGCGCGTTCCCCCGCCGATCGGGTACAGGCGCGCGTCCCGGAACAACCGCTCCACGAGCGTCTCGCGCATGTAGCCGTAGCCACCGTGGATCTGCACGGCGTGGTCGCACACGAAGCTGCACATGTCCGTCGCCGTGTTCTTCGCCATCGCGGCGAGCCCCGCGGCCTGAAGATCGCCGCCCGGTGCCAGCACCCGCTGCACGCACTCGCCGGTCAGCGCACGCGCCGCGGCGATCCGCGTCGCCATGTCCGCGAGCTTGTGCCGCGTGACCTGAAAGCCGGTCAGCGGCTTGCCGAACGCGTGGCGCCCGCGCGCGTATTCGATCGCCTCGCGATACGCGAGCTCGGCGATCGCGACGCATTGACCCGCGAGCATCAGGCGCTCGCTCGCGAAGTTCATCATGATCATCGGGAACGCGCCGTTCTCCACGCCGATCCGGTTCGCCACCGGGACGCGGCAGCCATCGAAGTGGAGCTCCGCGGTATCGCTCGCCCACCAGCCGGTCTTGCGCAGCTTCTTCGACACGGTGAAGCCCGGTGTCCCGGCTTCGATGACGAGCAGGGACACGCCGCCATGGCCGGGGCCGCCCGTCCGCACCGCGGTCGTGACAAAGTCGGCGCGCGTCCCCGATGTGATGAAGGTCTTCGCGCCGGTGACCACGTAGTGATCGCCATCGCGCACGGCCTTCGTCGCGAGCGATGCGACATCGCTCCCACCGCCGGGCTCGGTGATCGCGAGCGCGGAGATCTTCCCCTCCGTGAGGCACGGCGTGACGAACGCGCGCTGCTGCTCGGGCGTTCCGAACCGGACGATCGGCGGCAGCGCGATCCCGTGGCTGCCGAGCCCGACCAGGGTTCCGACCGAGCGACCCGCGAGCAGCATCTCCTCGCTCCCCGCGAGGATGTGGCCGAGGTCGCCACCCTGCCCGCCCAGGGCTTCGGGGTACCCGAGCCCCGCCACCCCGGCCGCGCACGCGGTGCGGTACAGCTCGATCGGGAACTCCTCGGCCTCCTCCCACTCCGCGCTGTGCGGTGCGATGTGGGTCTGTGCGAAGCGGCGCGCGCTCGCGCGGATGGCGGCGTGTTCCTCGGTCTCGAACAGGTAGGGCATGCAGGCGCGAGGATACGCATAAGTGATACGAAGGAGCATGTCGTCCGCTCCGGCCATTCCGGCTCGCCTGCGCCGTTCGCGTTACATCTCGTGGTTCGGCCACATGGGCGCCGTGTACCTGTTCCACGACCTGTACGGGTACCTGATGCAGATGAGCCCCGACATCGCCGAGATGGTCGAGAGGTTCGGGGATGGTCTCGATACGGTGGAGACCATCGCCTACTACAAGGGCAAGTTCGGCGATGCCGATCCGGGGCAGTTCGTCGAGACGTTCGCCGCCCATGCGGTGCTCGTCGATCCGGCGGAGGACGAGGTCGAGGGCATCTGGGCGATGGTGCCGATCCACGGCAAGTGGAACGTGTGGCGCCGCAAGGACGATCGCCTGACGTTCTGGACGGCGTGGGGTGAGCGTCCCGTGCAGCAGATCCTGCTCGATGCCGACGAGACCGCGATCTGGGACGCCTTCGATGGCAGCAAGCGCCTGATCGAGCTTCGCCACCATCACGACAACGCGAAGATCGCGTCGCTCGTCCGGAAGCTGACGCACTCCGACGTGCAGGCGCTCAAGCTCTCGGTGATGCCATGGTCGGTGTACGCGAAGCGCCCCGCGATGGCGCCCCCGTACCTGACGTCGACGATGCCGTACGCGAAGTGGACACCCGGCAGCCGCGCGCCCGGCTCCCGCGAGGCTGCCGCGGGCGATCCGCGCGCGAGCATGAACTTCATCTCGCCGACCGAGTACTACAAGGAAGACGTCACCGACGCCGACGCGCAGTTCGATCACCAGGAGACCACGCTCTCGCACCTGTTGCGCGTGCCACACCCGGTGCTCGGCGGCAGGACGTACGGGCAGAAGCTCGCCGACGTGTTGATCGCGCGCGGCAAGGTCCGCGAGGGCAAGGTCCGCGTGCTCGAGATTGGCGCGGGCCTCGGCTACGTCGCACGCGACGTGATCGAGACGTTTACTGCTGCGGGGCGCACCGTCGAGTACACGATCGTCGAGCTCGCGCCGGCGCTCGCGAAGGCGCAGCAGGAGCGAATCGGCACGAAGGCCGCGACGTGGATGATGGGCGACGTGCTCGCGCTCGAGGTTCCCGCCGGGAGCTTCGATCTGATCCTGTCCAACGAGATGGCCGGCGATCTGCCGGCGATCCAGCTCACCCGCCACGACCTCGGCCTCGCCCCGGATCAGGGGCTGGTCGACCGCGAGAAGCTCGCCGCGTACTCGAAGGTCGCCGCGGATCGCGGCGTCAACCTCGACGATGCACCGGACCCCATGTATCTGATGACCGGTGCGTTCGAGCTGGTCGCGCGCATCGGCACGTGGCTCGCGCCGGACGGGCACGCGGTCGTCACCGAGTTTGGCGATCAGTCGGCGTGGCCGAAGCTGTCGACGCACCTCGACCACCCCGAGTTCTCGACCCACTTCGGGCAGCTCCACCAGCTCGCCAAGGCGGGCGGCCTCGAGGCCAGCATCGAGTTCGTGATCGACCTGCTCGACTTCGACCGCGAACAGAAGGGCCTCGCCACCACCCGCAGCCACTTCCGTGCGCTGCGCGCTCTGGCCGCCGCTGCCGACCTCGAGCTCCCGAAGATCGGCTACACGCCCGAGCTGCTCGCGCACACGGTCGGCGACAAGCTCGACCTCGCGCGGATCGGCGAGCTGCGCTGGGATCGGATCGAGGATCGCCTGATGGGCCTGGTCCCGCACGAGTTCAAGGCGCTGCTCCTGCACCGCCCCGCGTAGCGGTCACAGCTCGAAGGCGAGCCCACCGACGGCGCCGCTGCCGTTGACCGGTGCTCCGACGAACGGCTTCAGCCGATCGATCAGGCCGGGCTTGCGCCCGGTGCGCTCGAGCAGCTCGCGATAACGCCGGTTGTGGTGCGGCGGTCCGACCCAGCCATCGATGCCATCCCAGATCTTGAGACCGCCGAACACGATCAAGCCGCCGAACAGCACGTACGGCTGGAAGTCGCCCTTCCCGCGATGGTCGGAGTTGATCAACATGTCGATGCCCGCATAGCCAACGGCCACCAGCGAGCCAGCCTCGCCGGCGGTGAAGATCCAGCCCGTGTAGCGCCACCGGCCCTGCACCGCTTGCCCGATCCCGAACCCGACCGTGCTCGCGAGGACGCCACCGGTGATCCACTTGCCAACGCTGATCTCGCCGTGCTCGATCACGTCGGCCTCTTCATCGGTGAGCGTCGGCTGTGCACCCGCACCTCGCGCCACGAGACCCACCACGAGCAAGGCGCTGATCCACCGCATCGGGTGACAATACAGCAAGCCGTGCACAGAGTGCCGCGCGGCGACGCGCACCTCGACCGCACAACCATGCGCTGAGGCGTGTTAGCGTCCGAGGCCGATGGCGAAGCTTCTCGAGTACAACGCAACTCTGGTCGAGCGCGTCGATGTCACCGACGCGCTCACGTTGTTCCGGATCCAGCCGGACTCGCCGCCGACCGAGCGGCCGTGGTTCACGCCCGGTCAGTACTGTGTGCTCGGCGCGAACAACACCGAGAAGCCCGAGCTCGGCTCCGTGCGGCGCTCGATGTCGATCGCGTCGGCGCCCGAGGATGATGGGCCCATCGAGTTCTACGTGCGCTTCGTCTCGAAGCCCGAGTCCGAGAATCCGCTGACGCACCTGTTGTGGAAGCTCAAGGCCGGCGACCGCATGTACATGCGGCCGGTCGCTGCAGGTGTGTTCACCCTGAAGGACACCGTCGGCCTCGATGACAAGCGCATCAAGGTGCTGGTCGCGGCGGGCACGGGCTCCGCGCCGTTCGTCAGCATGGTGCGCAGCGAGCTCCGCCGGAACCCGAACGCGGATCTCTCGAAGTACGTGCTGCTCCACGGGGCGTCTTACCCCGCGGACCTCGGCTACCGGGACGAGCTCATGAAGTACGTCGAGGTCAACGGCCTCAAGTACTACGGCACCGTGTCTCGCCCGAAGGAAGCGCCCGGGTGGAAGGGCGATGTCGGCCGCGTCGAGGCGTTCTTCGAGGGCGCCCGTCTCGACGATCTCGAGTCCAGGCTGGGGCTGCCGAAGGGCGGCTTCAACCCGAAGAACGTCTTGATCTACATCTGCGGCCTCACCGGCACGATCACCGGCACGGTGGTCCCGCTGATCGACCGCGCCTTTATCCCCGACTTCAAGCGCATCCGCGAAGCCCTCGGCGTTCCGGCCGAGGCGAAGGACAGCGTGTTCTACGAGCAGTACGACACCGAGCCGGTGATCGCCATCAAGGATCCGGCCGTGGTCGAGCCGCTCAAGGCGCGCATGCAGGCCGCACTCGCGTCGTTCGGCTCCGGCGCATGACCGCGTTCGTGCTCGGCGCGACGGGCTTCGTCGGGCGGGAGGTCGTACGCCAGCTCTGCGTGCGGGGCGCGAAGCCGTACGCCCACGTGCGCCCGGACTCCGCGAAGCTCGCGGAGTGGCAGGTCACGTTCAAGGAGCAAGGTGCCACCGTGGACACCACGCCGTGGGACGTGGCGAAGCTCGCCGTCCGGTTCCGCGAGCTGTTCGCGCAGGGCGCCGGCCAGGTCTACATCTGCATCGGCACCACCCGCGGCAAGGCCAAGGCCGACGCGATCGAGGGCAACATCTACGAGAAGGTCGATCTCGGCCTCACGCAGATCGCCGTCGACGCCGTCAAGGCGAGCGAGACCCGTCCGCGCCTCGTGTATCTGTCGAGCGTCGGCGCCAAGGCCTCGGCGAGCTCCGCGTACCTCGCCGCTCGCGGCAAGGCCGAGGACGTCGTGATGGGCTCGGGCCTGCCATGGGTCGTCGCACGGCCTTCCATCATCACCGGCGAGCGCGACGAGAGCCGGATCGGCGAGACGACCGCCGCGATCGTCGGCGACGGCCTGCTCGCCGTCGCCGGTGTGTTCGGCGGCAAGAAGCTGCGCGACCGGTTCCGCTCGACCACCGGCGACGTGCTCGCATCTGCGCTGATCCGCCTCGGCGAAGCCCCGGAGTCCGACCGGATCGTCGACGGCGCGGATCTGCGCTAACCGACAGGCTGCCAGCCGAGCGACCACGCCGCCGCGTCGTCGAGGGCGGTAGCCGGGAGCGCGTAGGCCCGGCGGGTGAGCACGGCGCGCAGGGTGACGCCGTCTCCGCCGACGGCCACGACCTCGAAGTGGCACTCGCCCTGACTGTCCGGAAGCGGCGCGAGGGCGGTCCACCGCGACCCCAGGAGGAACCGGCGCTGGACGCGTGGCACGCATGGACCGTAGCGCTGATTCCGCGTAACCCCCAGGGCTCGGCGATCTCCAAGATGCATGATTCCCGCGGTTTCGCCCGGCAAGACTGTCGAGGTGTTCTACGACGGCGACTGCCCGCTGTGCATGCGCGAGATCCGCATGCTGCAGCGCAAGGACAACGGCGCGAAGATCCAGTTCACCGACATCGCCGCGAACGAGTTCGATGCGAGCCGCTACGACCGCACGCACGCATCGTTCATGGAGCGGATCCACGGCCGGCTGGCGGATGGCACATGGATCGAGGGAGTGGAGGTGTTCCGGCAGCTCTACTCGGCGATCGGCTTTCGCGTGCTCGTCGGGATCTCGCGCCTTCCCGGCATCTCGCACCTGCTGCGGCTCGGCTACACGTTGTTCGCGAAGAATCGCCTGCGCCTCACCGGGCGCTGCGAGCCCGACGGGGCGTGCGCGGTGCCGCAGAAGCGCGTCGTCAACTGACGCGGAACGAGAACCGCACGCCGGGCGGATCGGCGGGCCCGAGCACGAGCTCGACGGTGGCCGAGTCAGCGTCGATCGCGCGCGAGAGCCGGCTGATCTTCTCGATCCCGTTGCTCCGAGGATGGAAGCCGCCGAGCATGCTCTGGATCGGCTGCCACTCGACGCGATCCCAGGCGACCGAGAGTGCTTGCTCGATCGCACCGCCCTGCGAGCGCAGCGACGCGCGGCTCGGCATCCCCCGCGCGAGCGAGCGATGTAGCCCCGTCGCGATCTTGCGCTGGTTCTCGGTGACGCCGAGGGTCTCGCCGACGCGACCGATCCAGTCGCTGGTCGCGTCGCGCGCCGCATCGTCGGCGTTGCCGTGCTCGAGC
>JAYVLW010000739.1:0-3603 GCA_043759315.1 Myxococcales bacterium | reverse complement strand
TGCTACGGCATCATCCAGCCGCTCGCGAACAACGCGGAGACCCAGGAGACGCACCAGCTGCGTTACCTGCTCGTCATCAAGTCTGCGGTGATCGCCTCGGCGCGCGGCGTGGCGCCACCGACGGCGGTCGAGTTCGGTCGCAAGATGATCTACAGCGACGAGCGCCCGAGCTTCGCCGAGGTCGACAAAGCCCTCCAAGCGGTGAAGTGACATGGCGCGCCGTTACAAGAAGGTCGTCGCAGGTCACGGTCACCACGGCGGCGCATGGAAGGTCGCGTACGCGGACTTCGTGACCGCGATGATGGCGCTGTTCATGGTGCTCTGGCTGCTCGCCTCGACGGATCAGCAGAGCCGCAAGGAGATCTCGCAGTACTTCCGCACCGGCATCTTGCCCGATGGCGATCTGTCCATGAACCGCGCGGCACAAGAGAAGCCGTCGGTGATCCAGGTGTCCGCCGTGCCGCCGAGCGCCGGCGAGAAGACTCTCGACGACAAGGTCGAGACGGCGAAGCAGGACACTGCCAAGGTGGTGACCGAGAAGCTCGCGAAGATGGCGGGGCTCGATCCGCAGCTCGCGCGTGTGATCAAGAACGTCAAGGTCCAGATCACCTCCGAGGGCATCTTGATCGAGACCGTGGACGAGGACAGCGGCCTGATGTTCGATTCCTCGTCGTCGCGGCTCAACGAGCCGCTGGAGAGGTTCCTGCGCATGCTCGCGCCGGTGATCGTCGGGACCGGCAAGAAGATCGAGATCAACGGCCACACCGATGCCCGCCCGTATGCGACGAGCTCCCGGGTCTCGAACTGGGATCTCTCGTACCAGCGCGCCGAGGCGGCGCGGGTGATCTTCGAGTCGAGCGGCGTGCCTGACTCGCAGATCAGCGGCGTGTTCGCGCGCGGCGCCAGTCAGCTCTACGTTCCCTCTCAACCGATGGCCGCGCAGAACCGGCGGCTCTCGATCCTCATCAAGATCGCCAAACCTGCCGCGGATGCCACTGCGCCGGCGGTCGAGCCTGCAGCCAAGCCCTGACAACCATTCGGGCGGTGCGCGGCACAGCGCTTGCGAAGGCATGGTCCATGCGCCTTTTCGCCGTCCCGATCCTCGCGGTGCTCGCCGCTCCTGCTGGCGCTCAACCCCTGTGGGAAGCGGAGCTCCGGGTGGGGTACGGCGTGGCGATGGGCAAGGAGACCGACATGTCGACGGCACACCGCACGACGCCGCTCACGCTCGAGGCGACCGGTGCGATCGCGATCTCGGACGAGCCGGAGGTCTCCACCTACGGCGGCATCCTCGTCGAGACCGTCCAGCACAACTCGTTTGGCTTCGTCGGCGGCATCAAGCTGCGCGTGCCGGAGATGCCCGTCCGCCTCTCCGCCGGCGCGATCTGGGCGTACGCCCCGGCGACGAAGTGGGGAGTCTCGGCGAGCGGCGGCGTGTGCAAGGAGCGCGGCGCGCTCGCCCTGTGCGGGGACCTCCAGCTCACGAACTACTTCGCGGGTGACGCCATCGACGCCGGTCACACCGTCACCGAGGTCCAGCTCGTCCTCGGCGTCGGGTTCGACCTCAGCCACGGGAGCAAGTGATGACGCAGGAGCTCGCCACCGTCACCGCCGAGACCAACCGGATCGCGAAGGCGCTCGATAGCCTGCCGACGCTGCCGATCGTCGCGATCCAGATCGGCGAGGTGGTCCACGGCAAGAACGTCTCGGTCCAGCAGGTCGCCGCGCTGCTGCGCTCTGACCCCGCGACCTCGGCCAAGCTCCTGCGCCTCGTCAACTCGCCGTACTTCGGCATCCCGGGTGGCGTCGCCGATGTCGAGCGCGCGATCCCCTTCGTCGGGTTCAACACGCTGTACCAGCTGGTGCTCTCGATCGGCGTTCTCGAGGCCCTCGGCTCGAAGGGTGGCCCGTTCAACGCCCGCTCGCTGTGGGTGCACTCGCTCACGGTCGGTACCGCGGCGCGCGAGCTCGCCACCGAGCTGAAGTTCTCGGATCCCGGCGCCTGCTTCACCGCGGGCCTCCTCCACGATATGGGCAAGATCGCGCTGGCGAAGGTCGAGCCAGCGAAGCTCGTCCAGGCGTTCGAGATCATGAAGACCGACGGGATCTCGATCGCGGAGGCGGAGAGACGGGTGGGCCTGCCCGCGCACGACAAGATCGGCAGCCGCCTCGCGAAGAGCTGGAAGTTCCCCGCGACGCTGACGACGCCGATCGAACAGCACCATGCGATCAACCGCCCGGAGGTCCGCGCGGCGCTTGGGCCGAACCTGCGGGCGATCAGCGAGATCGTGGCGTCCGCCGACTATCTCTCACGTCTGTGCGCCGAGCCGTTCACCGCCGACCACCTGTGCGAAGACGGCGAGACGGGCAACGAGCTGTTCGAGCGCAACGGCTTCACCGCGGAGCAGCAGAACGCGCTGTGCGACCGCACCAAGGTGCAGCTCGAGAAGTCGAAGGTGTTTTTGTCGCTGCTCGACGGCTAAGCATCCGGTCAGCCTGACGGGGTCGATCTGCCTCGAGTCAACCCGTCGGCTGCCTCGGTCCACCAGCCCGTCAGCGAGTGTCGCACCGCGTCGGTGCGCACGGCCTCGACCGCGTGCCAGGTATCCGCCTCGGGGGCGAACACACAGGCGTCGCCGAGGTGCGGGTACCAGCGCTGTCGGGGGAGGAAGTCGTCACCGACCCTGTCGCCGAATGCGATCGCGCCACCGTCGTCATCGGTCCACCGGCTGCACAGGCCGAGCGAGATCGTCCCGCGATAGAGCGGCCCATCGGGGTGAACGCCCATGTAGTCGCCCCGCTGGAGACGCCACGCGTTGACCACGAGGCCGAGCGGCAGCTCCCGGCGAAGGACATCACCGACGAGGGCGCGCAGCGCATCGCCCTGCAGGAGATCGAGCCACGTCGAGACCTCGTCAGCGGCGAGCAAGTGGCGATCGGCGTCGAGCAGCACGGTGGTCAGGCGGACCATCGGGAGCTCGAGCACCGAAGCGCGGATGGCGAGCGCGGTGTCCTCGGTGAGCAGCCCGGGCAGCATCAGGTAGCGCGCCCCACCGGCGCGATCCTCCGCGAGGCGGCGCCAGCGCTCGGGCGCGCGCCAGCTCGGCGCGAACAGCGGTGGGAGCTCCGCCGCGAGGTTCCAGCGCGTCATGCGCGCTGATACTAGGCCACGGGGCGGGGCAGCGAAACGGAGAAGCAGGCGCCGCGCTCGGGGTCCTTGCGGTAGCTGATCCGGCCGCCGCACATCTGCATGACATACGCGGAGATCGCCAGGCCGAGGCCGGTGCCCTCGTGCGTGGTGCTCGCGAACGGCTCGAACATGGTGTCGGCGATCTCCGGCGCCACGCCAGGGCCGTCGTCGGTGATCGAGAACACGACCTCGGTGTCGCTGACGAGGATCTTGACGTCGACGACACCACCCGCGGGCGACGCGTGCGCGGCGTTGCGCAGGAGGTTGACGAGCACCTGGAGGAACAGCGTCTCGGAGGCGTTGACCTCGATGGCCGGGAGCGCCGGGATCCGAAGCGTGGCCCGCTGACGCACGTAGCTGCCGGCGAGCCGCGTGACGCGGTCCATCAAGCGTTTCACGGGAACGGGGCGCAG
>JAYVLW010000738.1:0-2619 GCA_043759315.1 Myxococcales bacterium | reverse complement strand
GAGCGCTCGCTGCACCCGGCGCCGGCGGCGAACATTCCCAGGACAAGGACGGAGTTCTTCATGATGGTTCCAACGCTCGGGCACGACGCACGCGTCTCGCGGTTCGCGCCAATCGAACGACAGTTCCCGCCACGGCTCGCTACGGCTTGCGCCTGAACGAAAGCGGGTACGTCACGGACGTCGGTGCAACAGGTGGCGGGAAGACAACGGTCTTGATGACGTCCGTCGAGCACTGGCGGCGGAGAAGTTCTCGATCGTGGCGGGCGGCGCTCCGTGGCTGCACGCGGAGACCACGCAGAGAACGAGCAAGCGGTCAAGAGACATGCCAATGCTGACTGCAGCTGCGGTGCCACCCGTAGCTCGCGTGATTCGCCGTCGGACCGTGATTCGTCCGCGACGACATGGCACGCCCGGCGCCGCCTCCGTCCGGACCGTGGCGCGTTCTGCCGCGCATCCGTCGCGAGCGTCCGCGCGCCCCGTCGGCGGTCGCGCCACTCGCTACAGGCACCTACATCGGCGGCGGTGCCCCCCGTGGAGCGGCGGCTACGTTGGGTTTCCACCGTCGTTAACTCCGACGCCTGAGCCGGGTCAGCGTGGAGTTGCCCTACAGACCCGATGGGGCGACGCTTGCAGTCCTGACCTCCGTGTCGTCGCCCACCACAGAGAACGAGCTGCCGGTCGATCCCGACCTGCAGGTCGGCGAGCGGGTGGGGGAGTACGAGGTCGAAGGGCTGCTCGGCAAGGGCGCGTTCGGCACCGTGTTCAAGGCGGTCCACCCGCTGATCGGCAAGCAGGTCGCGATCAAGGTGCTGGCGCGCCGGTTCTCGGTGGATCCGGAGATGGTCAGCCGGTTCATCGCCGAGGCGCGCGCGGTCAACCAGATCCGCCATCGCCACATCATCGACATCTTCTCGTTCGGCAAGCTCGACGACGGTCGGCAGTACTACGTGATGGAGTATCTCGACGGCGAGACGCTCGATCAGCTGCTCGATCGCGAGAAGCGGATCCCGGTCGGCGAGGCGCTCGCGATCCTTCGCGCGATCGCGAAGGCGCTCGATGCGGCGCACGCCAAGGGCATCACCCATCGCGATCTCAAGGCCGAGAACGTGTTCCTCGGCCGCGACTCCGATGGCGGCCTGTTCCCGAAGCTCCTCGACTTCGGCATCGCGAAGCTGATGTCGCCCGAGGACGGGCTCAAGCACAAGACGCGGACGGGCGCGCCGATCGGCACGCCGTACTACATGTCCCCGGAGCAGTGTCGCGGCAAGGACGTCGACCACCGCACCGATATCTACGCGTTCGGCGTGCTCGTGTATCTGATGCTGACCGGCGTGTATCCGCACGACGCGGACGACTACATGTCGATCCTGATGGCGCAGATCTCCGATACGCCGTCGGCGCCGTCGACGCACAACGCGGAGCTGACGCCCGAGATCGACGAGGTGGTCGGCTGGTTGATGCGCAAGGAGCCGGCGGATCGACCCGCGGATCTGCGCTCGGCGATGAAGGCGCTGGAGCAGGCGGCCACGAGCGCGGGGCTCGCGACGAGCGTGCCGACCGCGAGCTGGGATGTCCAGAGCAGCCCGGGGCACAAGCCGTTCGAGACCCAGCCGCCGCACACGAGCTCGGCGCGCATCACGGGGATCCCGCGCGGACAGCTCACGCCCGAGTCACAGCTGCCACCGCCGGCGCGCCGGTCGCGCACGCCCGTGTACGCCGCGCTCGCGGCCGTCGCGGCCGCCGCGATCGGCGTGGTGATCGTGATCGCCACGCGCTCGGGCGACGCCGACAGGCCACCGCCGCCCGCACCGCCGGTGGTCTCTCAGCCGCCGCCGATCGCACCGCCGATCACACCGCCGGTGAAGCCACCGGTGGTCGGCCCCGAGAACACCGCGCAGACGGTGATCATCACGATCGAGGGGGTCCCCGACGGCACCGAGGTGTTCGCCGGCGGCATGACCGTGGGCGCCGCGCCCGGGCCCGTGCAGCTGCCCCGGATCGCGGAGGCGATGGTGCTGACGTTCAAGGCGGATGGTTATCTGCCGACGTCGGCGACCGTGGTCCCGGACCACGATCAGCCGCTCGTGGTGAAGCTGAAGAAGAAGGGCGGCGGTGGCGGCGGGCCGACGATTCGCAAGCCAAGCAAGGACGACATCGAGAACCCGTTCGGAGGCAAGAAGTGATGCGCCACGCGTTGCTGCTGTTCGTCTTCACGTCCGCCGCTTGCACGAGCTTCGACACGCTCGATCGGAGTGTCTGCGGCAACGGGCTGATCGAGGCCGGAGAGGACTGCGATTCGAACGACGCGAGCTGCGTGCGATGCGCGGTCAGCTGCGACGCTCCGACGGACTGCCCGAACGCGGCGTACAGCTGCGGCGCGGATGGTCTGTGCCACGCGCCCGGCGGCACGCTCGCCCCCCCCGCATCCGCGGGGCCGTTCCAGGTCAACGAGTTCGCGATCACGGACCTCGGCGGCGATGGAACGGGCGATGTCGTCGGCCTGTCGCGCACGTCGATCGTGGTGCGCGATGGTGATCCGAGCGGGTTCCTGTCGCGCGGCGTTTCCCTCGTGACGCCGTTCCAGACCGGACGGCCGGCGTTCGGCGATCTCGACGACGA
>JAYVLW010000737.1:0-8601 GCA_043759315.1 Myxococcales bacterium | reverse complement strand
CTCGGAGTCGCGGGCTTCGCGGCACGATCAGGGCTCGATGCAGAGCCGGCCAGGCTCGCGTGGGAGCGTGCTCGCGGCGCAATGGCCGACGTCGCACTCACGGCCGGCGCCGTCCTCGATGTCGCGCAGGGCCAGCACGGCGGGCTGCAGATCACCAACCCGTCCTCCTCCGTTACCGGCGAGCTGACTCGCCTCGCGGGTTTCGAGGAGCTGTTCGGCAACCTCGCGTTCTGCGCCTGCACCGAGTGCCAATCGATCCTCGGGCCAGCGGCGTACTTCGTCGATCTGATGAAGTACATCGATGACCATCTGCGCGTTGCCTTCGCCGGTCATCCGGGACACCCGCTGGATCTTCGCACCCGCCGACCCGACCTGTGGGAGCTACCGCTCACGTGCGACAACACGAACCATCGGGTGGCGACGCTCGAGCTCGTCGCCGAGATTCTCGAGAACTACATCGCTCATCGTCTCGGATACACCGGACCACTCACGGATCGCGGCGCGATCGCCGCCGTTGTGTACGGGCAGGCGCTCGCGACCACCGTCGACTCGGTCGATCAGCCGACCGAGCTTCCAGTCGCTCGTGTCATCGCATATCTTGAGGGTCTCGGCTCCTCGCGCCTCGCCGTTGCAAACGCCGTTGGCGCGACCGCTACCGCCGTGACGCGAGCAGCGCTCGGCCTCGGCGAGCGTGTGCGAGCGCTGATCGCGACCGCCGATCTCGATCTCACCCATCTCGCCCACGTGTACGCGATTGCGTTCACCGGGACAGCTGCTGCGGTCGGCAACGTCGATGCCTCTGCGGTCGCCGCGGCACTTGGCATCCCCCGGCCGGAACTGGGCCAGCTCGTCGCGATGAGTCTGATCGGGGTTGGCGTGTCCATCGTGCCTGCGAAGCGCGACGCGACCAGCGTACAGAATGATGTCGAGTGGATCACCGGGTTGAGCGCGACGGTCCTCGACCGAATGCTGCGGATCACGCGCTTGCTCCGCGCGCTGCGCTGGTCGGCCGCCGATCTCGATCTCGCATGCGCGGCTCTCGGGATCACCGAGCTATCTCCAAGCGCACTCGACGACCTCGCACAGCTCGTCGAGCTGCAATCACGCCTCGAGCTCGACCTCGCCGCGATCTGTACGATCTGCGGGACGGACGGTGGAGTGGATGGCGCTAACGCCCGTCGAGTATTGCTCGCGCAGAAACTCGGCCTCGTTCCCGAGGATCTTGCTCGTCTGATGGCGCTGACAGGCCTGACGGCTCTCGCGGGAGTCCGGGATGTGGCTGCGGCTGTGGACGCGTCCGCTTGGTGGCAATCCACCGGGTACAGCCTCGACGACATCGCCGTCGCGACGGGACAAGCGCCTCACGCTCCTGTCCGATATCCTGATCCCGCTGTCGTCGCCACCGAGGTCGTCGCCAAGGCAGCGACCAGCTCGACGTTCGTCGATACGGTGTTCTCCGTCGCTCTCGGAATTTCGGAGCAGGGGTCGAAGGACCTGATCGCGCAGAACGCGACCCTATTCGAGGCGGTCACCGGAGGCTGGCACCTCGCCAACGGCGATCTGGAGTCGGCCGCGATCACGGTGCCACCGAGCGCGCTCGTGCCCAGTGCTCCGATGGGAACGAGGCCAGCGACGGTGGAAGAGGTGCGCTCGGCGCTACGACCGCATCGACCGTTCGACGCAGTTGTTCGCGCGCTCGGATTTGCGTTCGGGATGCCGACCGAGAAGATCGTGGCGCTCGCTTCCCTCGCCGGCCTCGTTCCACTGCCGGCGTCGGTCCTCGCGGCGGTCCGCGGAGACGCACCGATCGCGCCGCTCGTATCCTACGTCGACACGCTCCGGCCGCTGGTCATCGCGTTCGCCGACTCGGCGTGGGACGCGACCGCGATCCAGTTCGCTCGAACACACCTCGATCGCTTTGGTCTCGGCCCGCTACCAGGTCTCGATCCTGCCCAACTTCGTGGTGTCCACGCCTACTCGGATCTCGCTTCGAGGGCCGAGGCGACCGACCTTCAGGCAGCGCTGTCGGCTTTCGACGGAACGGGCTTTCCCGCGACGGCCGACGAAGTCCTTGCTCGGGCGTTCGGCGTGCGAAGTGCGATCATCGCCGGGCTTCGCGGACGCGTGAACCTGCCATCGACAGCCATCGCGGCGCTCGTTCAGCTCGAGCGCGCTGCGCAACTCGCTCGCACCCTCGGAATTGACGGCGAGACATTGGTGGCGATTGCCGGCGATTCCTACCCGCTGCTGTGGTCGGCCGCCGACGCTCTGGCGATCGCGCTCGCGGCCAGGTCACCGGACCCGAAGCGTGGTGCGGCCGCAGTCGACAAGGTCGAACAACTCGTACGCGAGGCGAAGCGCGACGGACTGACGAGCTACCTGATTCACTCGATCGCTGGGGGCACGTGGCACTCGATCGACGACCTCTACGAGTATTTCCTGATCGACGTGGCCGCGGGCGGTTGCTCCACCACGTCGCGCGTCGTGGCCGCGACGACGAGTGCACAACTGTACGTGCACCGCGCGCTGATGAACCTCGAAGACGACGGGCGACCGGCGACGGACGTGGAGCACGTCGCGCTGCGGATGCCCGCGGATGCTGCTGCCGAGTGGGGGTGGCGCAAGACCTACCGGGTCTGGCAGGCGAATCGCAGCCTGTTCCTGTGGCCGGAGAACTACCTCGAGCCGGATCTGCGCGATGACAAGACGCCGCTGTTCCGAGAGCTCGAACAGGAGCTACTCCAGACGGACATCACGGACCAGAACGTCCTCGACGCATACACGAAGTACCTCGCCGGCTTCGAGGAGGTTGCCGGGTTGACGCTTGCCGGCGCCTATCACCAGATCTGCACGAGTTCCGACGTGCTGCACCTGTTCGGCGTCAGCGCGAGCGATCCGCCGACGTACTACTACCGGACTTGCGAGAACCTTCGCGCGAGCGCCCGCGATCGATCCGCCGCTGCGGTGTGGAGCCCGTGGCAAAAACTGACCGTGCAGATCACCGGCCGCAAGGTCTCCCCGATCGTGCACCGGGGTCGTCTGCACGTGTTCTGGACGGACCTCAAGACGAAGCCCGTGTCGCGAATCGTCCTCGGAACGTCCGAGTTCGCCGGCTACACGCACACCATGTCATTGCGGTTCACCACCCTCCGTCCCGACGGAGCGTGGACCGCGCCACAGGTGGTCCAGCTCGGATCCGCGAATCCGTTCGGACCGGGCCGGGGTCAGGTCCGAGACCCGCTCATCACGGAGGACGGTCCCGGCGCCGCTTCGCTCGACCCGCAGCACCGCGTTCAAGCCGATTCGGTCGACGACTACACACTTCAGGGACCTAACTGGGACTGGTGCTGGTTGCAGTCGCAGTCGGGCGGCCTCCGGATTCAACTTCGCGACTTCCTCGAGCGCGCAGATCTCGATCTGTTCAAGCGTGCGACTGTGCCGACGAGCTGGCCTGGGTCTACGACGCCCTACCCGCAGCTCCTGTTCGCTCGCAATGGCTCCCCCTGGAAAGCTCTTTACGCAGGCACGCCATTCTTCATGTTCTGGCCCGCCCCTGGCTTCGCGAATGCCTTGCTCGACGAGCAGCGGCTCGACGTCCTCGAGCAGGATTCCGGGGGGATCAAGTCGTTGTTCCGGATCGAACGCTTCACTAACCACGTTGCGAGCGTCCCGATGGGCTCGGAGCTGCTTGCCGTGCCCGGATCGGAGCCCGACGTCCTGATCCAGGTGGGCAACGACCTGCTCCATCTCGATGGCGGGGAGCGCGACGACGGCGGCTATGTCGCCCGCCGCCTCGGCACCACGCTGGTCGAGTCGATCGCGCGACGACTGTTCGAGGACGGCCTGGATAGTGTTCTCGACACCGAGACTCAGCTCGCACTAGCGGAGGCCGGAATTCCAATCGTGCTCGTCAACGGCAGGGCCCTCGATCGCACCAATGCGGGGACCTTGGATCTAGCCGGTCCGTACGGTGGCTACTATCGCGAGCTCTACCTCCAGATTCCCTACCTCATCGCGAATGCGCTCCATTCACGGGGTCGATTCGCGGCTGCGCAGCGCTGGTACCACTACATTTTCGATCCCACCTCCACCGAGGTGATCGACGCGTCGAACGTTGCTCCCGCGGAGGTCGCTCATCGTCTCCTCGATCGCGTGTGGCGGTGCCGCGAGCTGCGCGGGCTGGATCTTGCGCACGTGCGTGACATGCTCTCGGATCCAGCCGCCATCGCGCTGTACCGGCGTGATCCATTCAATCCGTGGGCGATCGCTCGGCGCCGACCCTCTGCGATCCAGCAGGCGATCGTGATGAAGTACGTCGGCAACCTTCTCGACTGGGGCGACTCATTGTTCGCGCAGTTCACCATGGAGTCGGTGAACGAGGCACTGATGCTGTACGTCACCGCGGCGGGCATCCTCGGCCGGCGCCCTGCCGCGCTCGGCGATTGCGGCGCGGCGATCGGTACTGGTGACGCATTGTCGTACGCCGCCGTCGCGCCACTGCTCGCATCGTCTGGAGAGCTGCTCGTCGAGCTCGAGACCTGGATGCTCGGCGCGCGTGCATCCCAGGCTCCGGCGCGAGGCCCAGCGACGACGACGTTCGGAGTGCAGCCGACGGCGGTGCTGAACGCTGTGACGGTGATGGCACGGCCGGCACCGACGATCGCCGCCGGTGGTGTGGGCCTGCATCACCTCCCAGGCCTCGACGGGCTTCCGCTACTCGACTTCGTCGAGGCCGACGGCGATGGAGGCGTGTTTCGCGGGCTCGGATGGCGTGACACGCGGACCGCGAGCTGGGGACCGGCGCTGGGAAGCGCGACCGTGCGAACGCCCGACGCGATGGGCGGCCGGACGTTCGAACATGCGTGGAAACAGGACTTCGCGGCGTCGGCGGGGACGTTCGGGTTCAGCTTGCTCCAGCTGGCACCGGTGTTCTGCGTTCCCGGCAACGCCGGCCTGTTCGGGCTCTGGGATCGGGTCGAAGATCGTCTGTACAAGATCCGCCATTGTCAGGGCCTCGATGGTCAGCTCCGAGAGCTCGCGCTGTTCGCGCCTGCGCTCGATCCGGCCGACCTCGCCGCACTGGAAGCTGGCGGCTTCGGCCTTGAAGATGTACTCGCCGCTGGGAACGGCAACCTGCCGCCCTACCGGTTCGCCTATCTGATCGAGCGCGCGAAGGCGTTCGCAGGACTCTTGAGCGGCCTTGGAGGGGCGCTGCTGGCCGCCTACGAGAGGAAGGACGGAGAGCATCTGAGCCGCGTGCGGCTGACGCAGCAGATGAACCTGGCGCAGATGACCACGCAGGCGCTCCGCTTCGAGATCCAGGTCGCGTCCGCAACCCTCGACGGCGTCGACGAACAGGTCGCCGCCGCAGAATATCGGCGCGACTACTACGGTGGGCTCATCGCGGACGGCCGGAGCGGCTGGGAGCTCGCCGAATCGGTTGCCCGGCACAGTGCCTCGATCGGCCGTGCCATGGAAGGCGGGCTCAACGTGATGGCTGCGGTGCTGCATCTGATCCCGGAAGTCGGCTCGCTGCTGGCGATGAAGTACGGTGGCGTTGCGCTCGGCAACAGTGCGGCACAGTTCGCCAACTATGCGTCCTCCTCCTCTTTACTCTCCGATAGTGTCGCCGCATCCGCCAGCTTCGAGGGCGGCATGGCTCGCCGGACGGATGGCTGGCGCCACCAGAAGAAGCTGGCGGAACTCGACGCCAAGGCGCTCCAGCGTCAACGCGAGGGTGCACGGCTCCGGCTCGACATCGCGAATCGCGCGCTCGCGAGTCACGAAAAGTCGCTCGACCAGCTCGATGTCATCAGGGAGCTGACCGACGAGCGATTCACCAACCTGGGGCTCTACACGTTGTTGTCCGATCAGATGCAGCGCCATTATCGGGCCGCGTACCAGAATGCCCTGGCCCTCGCGAAACTGGCCGAACGAGCGTTTCGCTTTGAACGCGGTGACGATTCGGCCGCCGGCCTCGCATCGACGTACTGGGACGCCGGCCGCGCAGGCCTGCTCGCCGGAGACGGCTTGCTCGTCGATCTGCAGACGCTGGAGCGCCGGTTTCTCGAGACGAACTACCGATCGCTCGAGGTCGACCAGGCGTTCGCGCTCTCGCAGCTCGATGCGGCAGCCCTTCTCGAGCTTCGCGAGACCGGGACCTGCGTGTTCACGGCGAGCGAAGCGTTCTTCGACCTGTTTTATCCCGGGCACTTCAAGCGGCGGATCAAGGGCGTCCGCCTGACGATTCCGTGCATCACCGGCCCGTACGTCAACGTTGGTGCAACGCTCGAGATCGATCGGAGCTGGATTCGTGTCGCCCCGACACCGGGCGCCCCGCTCGTCGAGGTTCCGCCCACCCGGAGTGTGTCGGTCGCGACAAGTACCGCACAGAACGATGCCGGCGTCTTCGAGATGTCGTTTCGTGACGAGCGATACATGCCATTCGAGGGTCTCGGCGCGATCAGCCGCTGGCGTCTATCGCTCCCGAAGGCGTTCCGACAGTTCGACTACCAGACGATCAACGACGTGATCCTGTCGATCAGCTACACGGCCGAGCACGACGCCACGCTTCGAGAGCGCGTCGAAAGTGCCAACGCAACGCTCGAAGGCAGCATCACCGAGTTCTTCACCAGTCACCCGGCGCGTCGGTTGTTCAGCTTGCGCCAGGATTTCGCGAGTGCATTCACTCGCTTGATTCGGAGCCCCGCGAGCACCGAGGTGAAGTTCGAGATCACGGACCGCAGTCTCCCCCTCGTGTTCGCTGGACGCGCGGTTCGGGTCACGCGCGCCCTGCTGCTCCTTCGGACGGCACCCGGATCCCAACCCACGGGCGTACAGATCGTGATCGACGGCCAGGCCGCCGGCGGTTTTGCACCAGAGCCAGCCCTGAGCAACCTGCCGGCCGTAGACATCTCCGCGGCGTTCGCGAACCTCCGCGGTACACACGCCCTCGCGATCGAACAACCCGGCGCGCTCGCGCTTGCCAACCCTGCCCCCGGTGAGATCGCCGCGATCGACGATGCTCGACTGCGCGACGTGCTGCTCTACGTGGAGTACGTGCTGGCATAACGACTCGCTGCCACGTGGCTGCCACACGAACAGGGATCAACGAGGACGAACCAGCACCAAGAACCACAACCGCTCCGCGCAACCTCGTGTGATCGTTGCAGGCGCGCGACTTGGTTAGATTTCCTCGTCGCGCGGAGACAGGTTGTGGTCCTGGATGTCGCGGGTTCGAGCCCCGTCGATCGCCCCGAAAAATCAGCTACCTACGCAGCGGCCTTCTGCTTTCCGTTCTGCTGCCACGTGGCGGCCACGCCGGACGAGCCGAACACCGCCGCGATGGCGTTGCGCTTGTCGTGCTCGCCGATGTCGATGTAGCGCATCGTCGTCGAAATCGCCGAGTGGCCCATCATCAACGAGTCATTGTTGCTCTTCCCGGCGATCACGATCTTTCCATCGGGCTGGATGGCGACTGCGCGTCCACGATCGGCAACGCACTACGGCTTCGGGGCGCGCGCTTCATCTGATATCGATGGTGCCGTCGCCGCATCGTGCACTCGCGAAGTCCGCCCTTGTCGAGGGAACGACGACACGCGTACGCCGGTCCGGGGCCCTGGTTTTCGATGGTGGGCCGGCCGCGGCGCGCGTCGCCAGCTTCGTCGTCGATGACGCGAGCAGGTTCAGGATCCGGCACGTTGCCGACGCCTGCGCCTACGAGATCACGTACGGGCTGGTCGAGCTGCTGTCGTCGCCCCCGGCGCAGCTCGGAATCGTCGTCGGCTCGGGCAACGGCGAGCCCGTCATCGCCCGCGAATCCGCGATCTCGCTGCTCGGCCTGTAGATGTCTTCGTCGGGCGCGCGCCGGCGCTACGTGAAGCGCCTGCTATCCTCGTCTGATGGTTCGATCGGAGTCCCCGGACCCAGGGCTGTCGGCGCAACTTGGGGCCCTCGCGCGCCGGCACTGGCCGCTCGTGGTTTCGGTCGCGGCGGTGCTCGTGTTGATCGTGTTCGTCCCCGAGGTCTGGCAGAACAAGGTCGAGGTGACGAACCGCCGCGGTTACTCGCGGCACATCGCCCAGGCCTGGCGAGGCCTCGGCCTTGCTGGGACCGGTGTGGCGATCTACGCGATCGCCGGAATCGGCATGCGCGGGCACTGGTCGATGCGGGCGCCGAGCGACGGCGAGAACGCCGTCGGTCGCTGGCTGCTTCGCGCGATGGGGCTCGGCGTCATCTGGTTCGCGTTCTACCTCACGCTACCGTAGCGTCGTCGGTGCGAACGGATCGTCGCTCGCGATCCCGCCCGCGACCACGCGAAGGCCAAGGCGCGTGCGAACCCGCGGTGCGAGGTATGGCGCAGCGCCGCCGGGGCGCCGATCTCGCAGGCACGAGCGTGCGCGGCGCGCAGCGCGTGATAGGGCAGGGTGGGCGCCAGATGATGGAGCGCGTGGAACTGCGTGCCCACCGGGTACACGAGCCCGGTCAGCCACGGCGGCCCGAGCGCCGTCGCCGAGTCCGCGACCTGTTCAGCGAGGCTCATCGGTTCGCCCGAGCTGGTGTACGCGTGGGCCACCAGGGTGCGCGCTTGATTGACGACCA
>JAYVLW010000736.1:0-14058 GCA_043759315.1 Myxococcales bacterium | reverse complement strand
CGTCGGCTGGGGTGCGGCGATCGCGGCGATGGTCGGCATCGCGATCATCGGCCTGCTCAACTTCGGCGTCAGCTTCGCCCTCGCGCTCCTCGTCGCCCTGCGCGCCCGCGACGTGCCCCGGGGCGAGCGCCGGACGCTGCCGATCGCCGTGCTCAAGCGGTTCCTCAAGAAGCCGTTCGAGTTCTTCTATCCGCCCCGCGAGCCGCGGGGTGAGGCCGTGCCGGCGCCCGCCGAGCCACCGCCTCACTGAGCATCCACGGCGGTCCAACCCCTCAGAATCGCTCGCACAACCGAAATCGCGCAACCGGGGACCGGTGCCGCCGATATGCGTCGTCATGGCAACCAATCAGGTCGGCTTCGATGTGGGCGTGATGAAGCTTTCGATCGGCAGCACCGACGAGATCGAGCTGCAGGTCACCGCGCAGTACAACCCGAGTCAGCTCGACCTCCAGCGCACGGTCAACTGGCAGCGTAGCGGCAACAAGAAGGACAACCGCCCCGACTACCGCCGCAACGATCCTCCCGACAACGACCTCGAGTACACCGGTGGTGACGCTCGGTCGCTGACGCTCGAGCTGCTGTTCGACGGCGTCGAGACCATGACCTGCGTCGAGCCGCAGATCGAGGCGCTCGACAAGATGGCCACGCTCCGACGCGAGCTCGGCATCGATGGTCAGGATCCGCGGCCGCATCAGTGCGTGATCGTCTGGGGCACACAGGGCATCAGGCCGCTGGTCTGCGTGATCGAGTCGCTCGGCGTCAAGTACACGATGTTCGATCGCAACGGCATGCCGCTCCGCGCGCTCGCCACCCTGAAGGTGAAAGAGGCGTCGGTGTCGAAGTTCGACCGGGTCTCGATGTTCCACACCGACCGTCACGACTACGTCGGCGGATACACCGCGGAGCGAAAGGGAGGCATTCCTCGCTACGCCGTTCGTGTACCTTCGAAGACGTGAGGAGGGCGCAGCTGGATCCGGGGTTGAGCGTGCACGTGCATGCCGCCCGCGAGCTCCGCTACGACCGCCCGGCGGAGACCACCGACGATCGCCCCGATCACGTGCGTGCTGCCTCCGGCCTCGCCGTCCAAGGCGGTCGGCTCGTCGTGGTCCAGGACGATGCGTCGTTCCTCGCGGTCGTCGCCACGGACGGTGTCTCCGCGATCAAGCTCCCTCGCGGCCTCGACGGTCGCCGGCGCTTCGAGGTCGCGATCGGCAACAAGCTCGACAAGCTCGATCTCGAGTCGTGCGTCGCCATCGATGGCGAGCTGTGGGCGTTTGGCTCCGGCTCGCTCCCGATCCGCGACAAGATCTGCCGCGTCCACTACGCCACGCCGCGCGTGATCGAGGCCGCGCCGTTCTACAACCGCCTGCGCGAGGCGCTCGGCAGCTCGATCAACCTCGAGGGTGCGGCGCGTCTCGGCAACCAGCTGTGGCTGTTCCACCGCGGCAACACCGGCGCCACCGATGTCGGCCCCGCGATCCTCAAGGTCTCGTTCGCCGGCTTGCGCGCGTGGCTCGATGGTCTCGAGGCCATGCCGCTCGTCGATGCGGTCGAGGGCTTCGACCTCGGCACGATCGCGGGTCATCGCCTCGGCTTCACCGATGCCGTCGCGCACGCCGGCCGCGTGTTCTACCTGGCGACCGCGGAGGCAGCGGCCAACGCCGTCGACGATGGCGCGGTCCTCGGCTCGCAGCTCGGCGTGATCACGGCAGACGCGGTGCGCGCCGCGACGCTGATCGGCCTCGATGGCAGGCCTGTCAAGGCAGAGGGCCTCGCGCTCGATCCCGCTCGACCGGGCCGCGGCTGGGTCGCACTCGATCCGGACGACACAGAGAAGCCCGCGACCTTGCTCGAGATCGAGCTCGTCGGCTCCTGGTGAAGTGTGTCTTCTGCCACGCCCGGACCGGCCACGTTGAGGTAGCGTCATGGGCATGAACAACGCCTCCTACCTCGCTCTCGCCCTGTTGAGTTTCGCAGCCTGCGGCGATGACGGCGGCACCAGCGGCGGCGCCGATGCTCCCCCCGTCGCGCAGAACATCACGGTCATGGGCATCTCGTCCGAGGTCGGCATTTCCGGGCGGACGCCCGTGGCCGGCGTCATGGTCAGCGCGTTCAAAGAAGGCGGCAACGCGAGCATCGTCTCCGCAACGACCGATGCCGCAGGCGCCTACACCATCGTGATCCCCACCGATGGCACGGCGCTCGATGGATATCTCGTCGGCAAGCTCGCGGGCCGCAAGGACACCTACCTGTATCCACCGCGACCGATCTCTGCGGATCTGCCCAGCGCGCCGGTGTTGATGCTCACGCAGACGGTCTTTGAGGCAGCAGCGAGCATCGCGCAGACCCCTCAGCCTGCCGGAATGGGCTGGATCGGAGTGCAGGTGTTCGACGCCGCGAACATGCCGGTGGCCGGCGTGACCGTCACGAGCTCGCCCGCCGGCACCGTGCGGTACAATGATGCGAATGGTCGGCCGAGCAAGACGCCGACGTCAACGTTTACCGACGGCATCGCTTACATCTTCAACGTCGCGCCGGGGACGGTGACGATCAGTGCAAGCGGTGGAACCGGCAACCTGACGTACCACTCGCACCCGGTGAATGCGCGTGCTGACCAGGTGACCACGACGCTGATCCAGCCTTGAAACCGCGGAGTCGCGATGAGCAGATCGTTGAGTGTGTTGGTGACGGTCGTCCTCGCGATCTCCGCCTGTAAACGGCCCAATCCCGCGGTGTGTTGCCAGTCAGCCGCCGACTGCGCCGAGATCGGAGTCGAGGATCAACAGCGTGACTGCGCGCTCGGCTTGGTGTGCACGGATCACGAATGCTCGGTTCCGCCTGATGGTCCCAAAGCCGAGTGCACGATGGACAACGAGTGCTCGAGCCCAACGCCACGATGCGCCCCCGATCTCCAGTGCGTCGAGTGCGTCGAGGCCGTGGATTGCCCGACGAGTGAGCCGACCTGCGATGCCACGTCGCATGAATGTCGAACGTGCGCGATCGATACCGATTGCGCCAGCGAGCTCTGCGATGTCCAGACAGGCATCTGCGTACCCGAGGCTACGATCTTGTACGCGGCTCCCAACGGAACGGCGGTCGCCAGTTGCAGCCGCACCGACCGGTGGTGAACGATGCCGGATCCCTGGCGCTGACGGGCGCAACCGTAACGAGCTCCGCCGCCAGCGGGACAGCGGTTGTCTGCAAGGCTCTCAACAACGTCGATGTACCGCACTTGAGCTTGGTCGACACGCAGATCGAGGCCGCTGCTCGAGGCGTCAACCTGTATCATTGTGCGGCGACGATCCGCCGGACCTCAGTTCACGCGGTCGCTGACTCCCCGTTGTTCGCCATCGTACAGTCAACCGCGGATATCGATCAGAGCTCGTTCAGCGGCGCAGGTGTCGCTGGCGAAACGCTGGTTGGTTCCGGAGACAACTCGTTCCTTCGCTTCACGAACTCGATCATCGGTAGCTCGACGGCCACCGGCGCCGGGACGGTGCTTTCACTCGGAGGTTGCATCCTCTTGTCGTTCTCGACCGTCGTCAACGCGACAGGGCAAGGCATCCAATCCCCCGCAATCTGTGGCGGGGGAGCGACCGCGAACGGTCTCTGCATCGAGAACTCGATCTTCGTCAACTTCACGCCCGGGGCTGCAGCGAACACGGTCACCGGTGCAGGCGCCATCGCAGCGTACTCGATCGCGTTCCCGCAAGCCGCCGCGCTTGCGGGCCCCGGCAACAAGACCAGCAATCCCATGCTCGCTAGCCCGGCGGCTGGCGACTACCACCTCAAGAGGGTAGCCCCGCGATCGACGCCGCGGATCCGAACGCCACCCTGATGATCGACTACGCCGGCAAGACGCGCCCGCAGGGCGCCGCGCGCGATCTTGGCGCGTTCGAGTACCCGTAGAACGCGGAACACGGCAACGTAGGGGCCGTGGGCCAGCCTGCGACGGAGCGGAGACCGTTCTACAGCACGCTCTACTTCCGCGTGCTCGTCGCGATCGCGCTCGGCGTCATCCTCGGCGTCGTCGACGCCGGCACCGCGGTGAAGCTGCGGCCCCTGGGCGACGGCTTCATCAAGCTCGTCAAGATGACGATCGCGCCGCTGATCTTCTGTACGGTCGTGGTCGGCATCGGCTCGATGAAGTCGATGAAGGCAGTCGGCAAGGCGGGCGGCCTCGCGATCCTGTACTTCGAGATCGCGAGCACGATCGCGCTCGTCATCGGCCTCGTCGTGGTCAACCTCGTCGGGCCCGGCGTCGGCATGAACATCGATCCGAGCAAGCTCGATGCTGCCTCGGTCGCGCAGTACACGGGCCCGGGCAAGGTCAAGGGGACGGTCGAGTTCCTGCTCGACATCATCCCCGATGCGTTCGTCGGCGCGTTCGCACGCGGTGAGCTGCTCCCCGTGCTGCTCCTCGCGATCCTGTTCGGGTTCGCGCTCCACGAGACCGGCGAGCGCGGCAAGCCCATCCTCGACCTCGTCGATCGCCTCGGCCACGTCGTGTTCGGCATCGTCACCGTGATCATGAAGGCCGCGCCGATCGGCGCGTTCGGCGCGATGGCGTTCACCATCGGTGCCTACGGACTCGGCACCCTCGCCTCGCTCGCGGAGCTGATGGCCTGCTTCTACGGGACCTGCCTGATCTTCATCTTCGGCGTACTCGGCGGTATCGCCTACGCGCACGGCTTCTCGATCCTCAAGTACCTGCGCTACATCCGCGAGGAGCTGTTCATCGTGCTCGGCACCTCGTCGTCGGAGTCCGCACTGCCGCGCATGATGACGAAGCTCGAGAACCTCGGCGCGTCGAAGCCCGTCGTCGGCCTGGTGGTGCCGGCGGGCTACTCGTTCAACCTCGACGGCACCTCGATCTATCTGACGATGGCGGCTGTGTTCATCGCGCAGGCCACCAACACGCCGCTCGATCTCGAGCAGCAGATCGGCCTCCTCGGCATCCTGCTCCTCACGTCAAAGGGCGCCGCCGGCGTCACGGGCAGCGGCTTCGTCGTGCTCGCCGCGACGCTCGGCGCGGTCGGCCATGTGCCCGTCGCGGGCCTCGCCATCATCCTCGGCATCGATCGGTTCATGTCGGAGGCGCGCGCGATCACGAACGTGATCGGCAACGGCGTGGCGACCCTGGTCGTTGCGAAGTGGTGCGGCGAGCTCGACGAGCAGGTGCTGCACGACCAGCTCGACTGCGGGCCGCCGGCCTAGACCTTGCGGCTCTTCGGCGCTAGCTCCGAAGGCAGCGGCGATCGCACGTGCTCGCGCGACCGCTCATCGGTCGCGCCGATGCGCTGATAGTTCACACGCGCCTCCACGAGGCTCACCTCATTCGCGCCGCCACGGTACGTCGGATCCTTCGCTTGCACGGGGTCGTCTTCCCAGAAGCAAACCGGGCAGATCTCGTAGGTGCCGGGCGGAGCTTCGCTGAGCGTGCGGCATCCGCAGCACAGGCAGCGGAACTGCGCGACCGCCGGATCGAGTCGGTCGGCGAACGGATCGAAACCCGCCATGCCCAGCGCATCGAGCGACAGACCGAAGGCGATCGCGCGGTTCTGCATCATCGACAGCACCTCCCGGAACGCGAGCAGCCGGCCTTCCTGATGGTCAGCGTTGGCATGCGTGCATTGCTGCGCGTCGGTGGCGCGCTCGCGCAGATCGCAAAACAGGTCCGCAATGTATCCCTCGGCCGCTGTCATACCGAGATCATAGCGCCGCGACTCCGCGGAGTTGCGCGATTGTGTGGGCTTGCCTGTCACGTTCCGCCCGCAGCCGACATTGCTCGTCATGACCAACCAGCTCGCCGCCCTCCTCGTCCCGTTCGCCATCGCCTGTGCCGCGGAGGCGCCGCGGAAGGAACCCACGAAGGTGTTCGACTTCTCGGGCTCGGAGCTCGTCCGGCTCGGCGCGCTACCGCCACCGAAGCCCGGCGCGAGTCCCAAGACCCTCGTGCGGTACTCGATCGGGAGCGCCCAGCGCGAGCTGCTCGGGTGCTACGTCGCGCACGGCCACGGCGCGCGCGGCACGATCGCCCTGAGCCTTCGCCTGAGCGGCGGTCCCGACGGTACACTCGTCGAGTCGGTGGACGTCGGCGGCGACGTCACCGGCGACGCCTTCGTCGATTGCGTCCGCGACACGGTCATGTCGATCCAGTTCTCGCCGTTGCAGGAGTCGGGTGTGTGGCAGGTGAACTTCCCCTTCACCGTTGGCGCATGAGCGACGCGCGCGCGTTCGAGAGGCTCGTCCGGCAACACCAGGGTGCCGTGTGCGCCGTGGCGTTCTCCGTGCTGCGCGATCGCGCGCGGAGCGAGGAGGTCGCGCAGGATGCGTTCTTGATCGCGTGGCAGAAGATGCCGGCGCTCGCCGAGCCGCCGCAGTTGCCCGGGTGGATCTGCGGCATCGCGCGAAACCTGGCCCGCAACGCGGCGCGACGGAACAAGGAGATCGCCATGGATGCCGAGTCGATCGCGACGCGGACGCCGCTCGATGCGGTGCTCGACCACGAGGTCGATGACATCGCCGCGCGGGCGCTCGCGGCGCTCGCCGAGGCCGATCGCGAGGTGGTGGTGCTGTACTACCGCGGCGACGGCTCCGTCGCGCAGGTGGCCGCCGCGCTCGGCATCGCCGAGCCTGCAGCGCGCCAGCGACTACATCGTGGGCGCGAGCGGCTCAAGTCGGCCGCGGCGGCCGTCGAAGCGTCGCTGCGCGCCACGCGACCGGGACCGGCGTTCACCGCCGGATGTGTGGCGGCGCTCGCCGCAGGCGTGCTCCCGTCGACGGCCGAAGCAGCGACGAGCGCACCGGCGGCCAGCAGTGCTGCGATCGCGGGTGGTGTGCTCGCGCTGATCGGCATCGGGGTCGGCGCAACGATGTACGCGTCGCGTGACGAGGAAGCGAGTCGACACCTCGCCGACAGCGGCTCCGATCCGGCTCGTACCACGGCGGCGGTGGAGCGCCGCGACACGCGAGCCAGCGGAGCGTCGAACAAGGGCATGGTTCGTCGGATCGATACGGCCACGCGCACCGTGCTCGTCGATGCGATCACGGCAGCGCGCCAGCAACGCGCGAGCGCGCAAGCGGCTCCGGGCACTTCGGTGGCCAAGGTCTACGACTTCTCGGGCTCGGTCCTCGACGACGTCCGCAAGCTTCCGCCACCGACGCTGGGCCCTCTGTCCAAGGCGACGATCCGCTACGCGATCCAGCAGATCCAACCGATGCTCCTCGAGTGCTACACCAGCGCCGCGCCGCGCCTCCCGCGCAAGACCGGCACGATCGGCGTCACGATGCGGCTCGTCGGCGAGCCGGACCTCGGGACGGTCGTCGAGTCGGTCACGCTCGGCGGCGATGCGCACCTGCTCGCCGACCCCGCGCTGTCCGAGTGCATGCACGAGACGTTGATGACGATCGAGCTCGCGCCCATGGAGATCTCCGAGACATGGGACGTCGTCTATCCGTTCATCGTCCGTTGACCCACGCTACGCTTGGGCGAACGCTCTCCTCGGTTCCTCGGGTGGGTCACCCACGAGCCGAGCGAGGAGCGCACGCTCCGCCGGACGGACATTCGAATCGAGCATGACGAAGGTCTTCATCACCGTGCGCCGCAGCCGCGGCCCGAACGCGCGATCCGCGAAGCGATCGACCGCGTTCACGAGCACGATCGCCGCGAAGTACACGCGCTGCGAAGCGACCGTCAGCTCGTCACGTGGAACGTCGGCGTCGAAGGCATCGAGCGCGTCCTCGAACGCTTGCGCGTGCGCGAGAACGGTGCGCTGGTCGACGGAGAGTGCCGCCGCGTGCGCGAGGCCAACCACGAGGGCACCGAGAGGCGAGTGCAATGTCGAGATCATCGGGGCCTCGACTGCACGCGCCGCACCAGGGCAAGTGTCGGAGATTCCTGGAGCACGGTGTCCGTGTCCGGCCGTCATCCGGACGCGGGGTCCGCGACGCGGACGGCAGCGATCGTCACCAGGTGCACGCGGCTCGGCAGTCACCGCCGGTGACGAGCGCTGGACGGTGCTGCGATCAGAAGGTGCCCGCGATTCCCAGGCTGCCGTGGCCTTCGCCGGCGCCGACGGTGACGGTCCAGCTCGGCGACTCGGAGCGGTAGAGGTGCCAGGTCCGGCGCGGTAGCGTGTACGCGATCAGCCAGCCGACGGGGAGGCTGGTCGCGAACGAGATCGCGCCGACGCGAAGCGATCGGCGGTGCCAGAGGAGCAGGCCGCCGGCGGCGTTCATCGCGAAGCCGCCGAGGTGCGTGAGCCAGAAGTTCTGCCGCTCCTGGCTCGCGAGCTTCTTGACCGAGGCCCGAAGGCCGGCGAGGTCGGCGCAGCGGTCGGCGCTCGGGTCCGGGAGGCGCACGCGCAGCGGCGTGACGATGCGCGAGAGCATGCCGATCGTGGCCTTCGCACCGCCGACGTACATCGCCTCCTTGTAGTCGTCGTTGAACGTGCCGAACAGGTTGGTGTGGGTCGCGGCGAGAGTGAACTGGACGATGGCCGCGGTGCCGAGCGCGACGGTCCATCCGGTGTTCCAGCGGAACACCGCGGGCTCGACCTCGACGAGGTGCGCGCGCAGGCGGTCCGCATCGGCGGCGCAGTCGCCATGCGCCGCGCGGGGAGCGGACGCGGCGAGGAGCGCGACGAGGGCGAGGGACTTCACGTGGGGAGCGGTTGATTGATCACGAGCCAGTACAGGCCGAGCTGGCGGACGGCCTCGACGAACTGCGTGAAGTCGACGGGCTTGCGGACGTAGGAGTTCGCGCCGAGGCCGTAGCTCGAGACGACGTCCTGCTCCTGGATCGAGGAGGTCAGGACGACCACGGGAAGCAGCTTGGTGCGGTCGTCGGCGCGGATCGCGCGGAGGACCTCGAGACCATCGATCTTGGGGAGCTTGAGATCGAGGAGGACGACCTGTGGGATCTCGTCGGCCGGGCGCGAGGCGTGGGAGCCGCGGGAGAACAGGTAGTCGAGGGCCTCGACGCCGTCGCGCACAACGACGACCCGGTTGAGGATGTTGGACTTCTTGAGCGCGCGGAGGGTGAGCTCCTCGTCACTCGGGTTGTCCTCGACCAGCAGGATCACGCGCTCGCTCATGCCTTCTCCTCTGTACCCAGCGTGAAGTAGAAGGTGGCGCCCTGCCCGGGCAGACCTTCGGCCGCGACGGTGCCGCGGTGACGATGGATGATCCGCGCCACGGTGGCAAGCCCGACCCCGGTGCCCGGGAACTCGGTCTCGGTGTGGAGGCGCTGGAACACACCGAACAGCTTACCGGCGTACTGCATGTCGAAGCCGGCGCCGTTGTCACGGATCGCGAAGGCGCGGCGGCCATCCCGATCGACGGACGCGAGCTCGATACTGGCGCCAGGCGTCTTGGAGGTGAACTTCCACGCGTTGCCGAACAGGTTATCGAGGGCGATCGCCAGCAAGCGCGGGTCGGCCTCGACCGAGAGGTCCGGCTCGATCGTGACGCGGAGGGTGCGGCCCGGATCGAGGCGCTGCAGGGATGCGATCGTGCTCGCGGCGAGCGCGGAGAGATCGACGGTGCGCAGGTTGAGCTCGGAGCGCGTGACCTTCGAGAGGTCGAGCAGATCGTCGATCAGGAGCGCCATGCGCTGCGCGGACTCGCGAACGCGACCGAGGTAGCGAAACCCCTGCGCGTCGAGCTTGTCGCCGTAGTCCTCGATCAAGGCCTGGCTGAAGCCATCGATGGCGCGCAGCGGTGCGCGCAGGTCGTGAGCGACCGAGTAGCTGAACGACTCGAGCTCCTGGCTGGCGCGCTCGGCATCGTCCTTGGCGCGGCGGAGCTCGGTGTCCGCGCGCTTGCGATCGGTGATGTCCTGCGAGATGCCGAGGAGATAGAGCGGCGTGCCGTCGTCGTCGAGGATCGGGACCTTCTTCGTGTGCAGCCAGCGCTGGCCGCGCGCGGTCTTGATCGGTTCCTCCGCGATCTCGACGAGCTGCTTGCTGTTCAGGGTCTCGCGATCCTTTGCCTGAAAGAACTCGGCCTCGGCCGGAGGAAAGAAGTCGAAGTCGTTCTTGCCGAGGAGGTCCTTGCGTAGAACGCCGAGCAGCTGCTCGCCAGCACGGTTGAACCGCGTGAATGCGAGGTGAGCGGCGTCCTTGACGAACACCATGTCGGGGATGTGCTCGATCACGGCGTCGAGAAAGCGGTTCGCATCGAGGACTTCTTCCTTCGCGAGCCGGATCGCTTCGCTCTCACGGAGCTGCTCGGTGAGGCGCGTGTTCGTGATCGCGAGCGCGGCGTGGTTCGCGAGGTCCTGGACCAGCTCGCTGTCGATCTCGTCGAGCGGCTGCGCGTGCTCGCGGTGGCGGAGCACATTGAGCACGCCGACGGCCTCACCACGCACCCGCATCGCCACCGTGAGCGAGCCCTGGAGCCCGAGCTTCGTGAAGACCTGGTGCATGGCCGGCGACAGGATGGATTTGAGGGCCGGGAGATCGACGCTCGGCGTGAGGCGTGGCTTACCGGTCAGCATGACCTGGCGGGCGAACTGACCCGCTCCGCCGAGTCGCCTGGAGAACAAGATCGCGAGGTCGGCGATGACCTCGGGATCCCGATCGTAGATCGCGCCCGCGATCAGGTCGTCCTCGGACTCCCGCAGCAACACGATGCAGGTATCGCCGACGACGCTCGCGACGTTCTTCGCGACGGTTTCGAGCACCCGGTGGAAGTCGGTGCCGGCCTCGGAGAACGCGACGATCGCGTTGGAGAGCAGGCGCATCCCCCGCCGCAGCCGCTCGACCTCGCCAGGCATCGGTGGGGACCTTACCGCGGAAGGATCGACTCGGAGAGTCCTTGCTCCCCGAGTCGACCTCCACGATCAACCAATCACTCTGCCGGTGCATGCGGCAGGACATCGATGCGGAACGCGAGCACGGGGACGCGGCGTCGAGAGATCTCGGCGGCGACCTCTTCGCGAAGCTCGGGCTCGGCCTGGTGCAGGCGCGCGAGCGCTGCATCGGGGTCGATCCCATCGCGAGAGGGCAGCAGAGTCACCAGAACACGCGCGGCACTGGGCGCCGGCGTCACCGACGCGAGGACGAGCTCGTCGATCACGGGATCGTCGAGGTCAGCCAGCGCGTAGGTGAGAGCATCGAAGACCTGTCGACACACCTGCAGATCCTTGTGGCCACGTGGGCCACGAGAATCTCGATGCCGAACCATAGTCGGCGCTCCTTCAGCCTGAGAACAGAAACGTTCAGGGACGAGACGCTAAACGTGAGGATGAAGGGGATGCATGGTCGCTCTCCGGCTGGCGGATAGCCGCCAATCTACGGATCGCGCCGCGCGAGTCAACAACGGACTCGCAAGTGCCGGTGACTACTCCGCCGGAAGATTCGCCGACAGCTCGTGCACGATCATGTCCGCGCGCGCGGCGAGGTCCTTCGCCGACGGCACGCTCTCGATCTCCCAGCCCTTCCGCGAGTAGTACTTCTTGACGCCGCGGTTCGTGCCCTCGATCTCCATGCAGTAGTCCATCTGGTTCTCGCTGCACGGACGCGCCTTGAGCTTGATGGTCTCCTTATCGCCGTCCTGCGGGAACGTCGCCTTGATCTCCCCACCCTTGCCCTTGAACTGGAACAGCTCGAAGGCGCCCTTCCACATCGAGGTCGCCTGGAACACGCCGAACTCCTCCTCGGTCACCGCGGCGAACACCTGGATCATGTCGCGCTCGGTGCGCGGGATGTGATCGATCCAGATGCGATCGAGCGCGAGCTTCGAATCGTCGGTCGCGACCGGAGCGTCGCCGCCGCGATGCGCGAGGCGCCACCCGCCATAACCAACCGTTGCCACCAGAGCCGTCACGAGGAGGGTCTTCTTCATGGGGGAATCCTACTGCGCCCTGCTCGGCGCGCCAGGCGGGCCCCCCCGGAATTCGCAAGCCCCACGGACGTGGGGCGCGCAGCAGTCCCGGAGGGACTGCGGAGGTAATTGCCAAAAACGTGAGCCCGGCGCGCGGCTGTGATGAGGTGGGAACATGTTCCGTGTTTCGTCGTTTGTCCTCGGAATCATGGTCGCAGCGGCCTGTAGCGGCGGTCCGCCGCGCTCGACCCCACAGGCCACCGCCCCCGCCACTCCCGCCGTCGGCCCCGCCGACCTCCTGGTCGAGCGCATGCTGCGTGCGCTCGAGGCCGAGGATGTCGTCGCCTGGCGCGAGCTGCTCTCGGCGCAGATGCGCGAGAAGTTCGGATCGGATCCGGCGGCGCTGCACGACCACTTGATGTCATGGCGGCGCGACGTGCTGCCGATCGCCACCCAGCTGCGCGGCGCCGAGCTCGCGGTCGACGCCACCGGCCCCGAGCCAGTGGTGACGTACGCGGCCGATGGGCACGATGCGGTGGCGCTGGCCAGCGTGGTCCTCGAGGCCGGCGCGCTGCACCTCGACGAGAACTGACCCCGGTCACGAAGCAACCCGAACGAATCAGGGTTCGTTGACGCCGCGGCCGGTGTCGAACAGCACCTTCCAGGTGCCGCCCGGCTGCTGCTTCCACAAGGTCACGTAGCTGCTCGTCCAGTGATCATCGGGGGCGGTCCCGGTGAACGTGGCCTTGCCGACGGTGTAGCCGAGCGTGCCGGCCTTGCCGCTGGCGATCGGCGCCCACGCGAGGACGCCGGAGGACAGGAGCGGCTTCATGGTCTGGGCGATCGCGGCGCCCTCGATCTTGCCGGTCTTGCGCCACATCCAGCCGTCAGGTGCGAACCACGAGGCCCAGCCTTCGGCGCCGCGCGCCTTCGCATCGGCGGCGAACGCGAGATCGGCGGCCTCGAGCTCGGGTGCCGCGAGGTGTGGCACCACGCGGAAGTCGAACGTGATGTGCGTCCCGCTCGCGGTCTTGAGCTTCGCGGTCAGGCCCTGCGGGGTGCGCGCGTACTCGATCGTCTTCGGGTCATCGTGATCCGGGTTGCCGAACACGACGCTCCGGGCCGCGTGGCTGACGTGGGTGAACAGGACCGACTTCGTCCCGCCGGGCATCGCGAACAAGCGCAGCACGCCATCGGCCGGACCGTCGCCTTCGGCGTCGTCGACGATCATGACCTCGAACGAGCCGTTGTCGTGGAGCGCCACGCCGTAGATCGCGCCTGCCGCCGCGACCCAGTGCTCGGTGCCGCCCTCCCCTTTCCAGTCGCCGAGCCACCACGCCAGCGGGGAGAGCGCGGGCGACAGCTCCGTTGCCGGCGTGGCCTTGGGAGCTACTGGCTTCGCGGCGCCACCACCGCATGCGGCGAGGAGGACCGCGAGCAGGAACCGCGTCATCAGTCCGAACCCGTATTGATGCCCTCGAACAGGATCGTCGACAGATAGCGCTCCCCGGTATCCGGCAGCATCGCGAGGAGCACGCTGCCCTGCTTCGCCTTCTCGGCGGCCTTGAGCGCCGCGGAGAACGTGGCGCCCGACGAGATGCCAACGAAGATGCCCTCCTTGTGTGCGAGGTCGCGCGCCGCGGCAACGGCCTCGGCGTCGGTGATCCCGTAGCGCTCGTCGTGGACGCTGCGATCGAGGACCGTGCCCACGAAGTCGGGCGTCCAGCCCTGGATCTTGTGCGGCTTGAACTCGCCCCCACCGAGAAGCTGGGCGTCCATGGGCTCGCACGTCACGACGCGGAGACCGGGGCGCGCCGCCTTGAGGATCTGGCCGGCGCCGGTGAGCGTTCCGCCGGTGCCCCAGCCGGTGACGAAGTAGTCGAGCGGCTTGCCGGCGAAGTCCGAGAGGATCTCCGGTCCGGTGGTCTGGCGGTGGTACGCGGGGTTGGCCTCGTTCTCGAACTGCCGGGTGTAAAACCAGCCGTGCTCGGCGGCGAGCGCCTCGGCCTTGCGCACCATGCCAGAGCCGCGCTCGGCGGCGGGCGTGAGGATGACCTTCGCGCCGTACGCGCGCATGATCTGGCGGCGCTCGACGGAGAACGAGTCCGCCATCACGGCCACGAACGGGTAGCCCTTCGCGGCGCACACCATCGCGAGCGCGATACCGGTGTTGCCGGAGGTGGCCTCGACGACGGTCTGCCCTGGCTGGAGGGTGCCCCGGCGCTCCGC
>JAYVLW010000735.1:0-4125 GCA_043759315.1 Myxococcales bacterium | reverse complement strand
TCGGTGCGATCGCGAGATAGAACAGCCGGTTTCCCTCGGCCTGATGGTCCGCGTCGAGGCGATTCGCTTCGGCCTTCACCGCCTGCAGCGTGGCCGCTTCGGTGAAGCTACCGGGTACGTACTGGAAGCGCGCGACCAGCTTGTCCCACACCCCCTGATCGAACTCCTTGCGGGTATGGAACTTCAGAATCTCGGTGCTCATCCGCTCGCGAAACTGTTCGTGCGTCCACGGCTCCATCGCCGTGCCGAGCACCGCGAAGTTCTCGGCGAGCAGGCCATCGCATGCGAGGTTGTAGAGCGCAGGCACGAGCAGGCGCTTCGTCAGATCTCCCGACGCGCCGAAGACGACCATGATGCACGGCTGACTCGGCGGGCTGCCATCGGGTATGGGCGCGCCCGGGGATTGAGAGATCCGAGAAGGATCGGTCATGGGAGGACCCTACTGGACCGCCCGGTTCGGCGTCGCCGTCGCCGGTACTGGAATCGCGGGAGTCGTCGTCCCGCCGAGGCGTGGTTGCAGGGATCAGAACCCGACGGCCTTGCGAGCGCCGTTGTATGCGTTCGAGACGCCGCGCCCGACCGCCGCGCCGGCGTCCCACACCTTGCCGCCGGCCCACTCGCCGGCGCTCTTCGGAGCGCCCGTGCGGTTGAGGATCTCGGCTCCGGCAGTGCCCAGGGCCGCGCCACCGGGTCCGCCCAGATACGTGCCGCCGGCGGCGCCCGCGGCGAGGACGCCGACCTCGGCGGCCTGGCCGCCGACGTTCACGAAGTCCTGGCGGTCGATGCCGCCGTTGACGAGCGCGAGGTTGTCGAAGGAGATGGTCGTGAACTCGGTGGTGATGTTGTGCATGAGTCACGTCAGGAGCAAGGGGTGGACCATGCTCGGGACCGAGAAATCACGCCGAGTTAGACGTGTGGGCGGGCTCGCCCCCTGTCGCGTGCGATCGACGATGTGTCGACCGCGGGAAGCGCTACGGCCCGAGGCCGACCCACTCGGTACCGTCGTCGCTGATCTCCTTCTTCCAGATCGGCACCCGGTCCTTGAGGCGATCGATCATCGCGCGGCATGCGGTGAACGCCTCGGCGCGGTGCGGCGCCGCGGCGGCGATCACGACCGCGAGGTCGCCGATCTGCAGCGTGCCGGTGCGGTGCTCCACGGCGAGTCGGACGCCGGCGATCTCGGCCTCGATCTCGTCACACAACCGCGTCATCTCGCGCAGCGCCATCGCGCCGTACGCCTCGTACTCGAGGTGATCCACGGTGACCCCGCGGCTGTGTCGCCGCACCATGCCGGTGAACGTGACGATGCCGCCCATGCCGGGACCGCCGACCGCGGCGAGGCACCGATCGAGCGAGAGCGGCTCGGCGGAGAGGATCACGTGGCGCCCGTTGCCGCCGGCGACCGGCGGGATCAGCGCGAGCTCGTCGCCGTCGGCGAGCGCCCGATCCTCGGGCGCGAAGTCCTGGTTGACCGCGACGCGGAACTTGCCCGCGAGCTTCGCGATCGACGCGTGGCGGGCCGCGAGCACCGCGACCGCATCGGAGACCTTCGCACCCGCGGGGAGCTCGAGGGCCTCTTCGTCGGTGCCGAGCTTCTCGCGGAACACCGCGAAGTAGAGAACCTGGATCCGCATCCGTCCCTCGTATACCGCCGATTGCCACCCGGGGAGATCAGGATCGCGGCATGATGGTGCCGATGCGCCCCACCGTCTCCATCCTCCTTGTCGTCGCCGCTTGCGGTGGCTCGCCCGGATCCGGCGGGGACGGCGGCGCCGACGACATCGACGCGAGCGCGGACACCGGCCCGCTCGGTCCCGACGCCGGCTACGACATCCCGCTCGAGACCTGGACCTGGCTCGACGTCCCGGGGATGGTGTGCGGCAACGGCACGCCGACCGGCATCGCGGTCAACCCGAGCACGAAGTCGCAGAAGCTCGTGATCCTGTTCGAGGGCGGCGGGGCCTGCTGGGAGGCGGCGGCCTGCTACGGGATCATCATTCCGGTCACCGCTTCGCACCTCGACGGGTTCAACGCGACGACGTTCGACCAGCAGGCCCGGCCGCTGTTCTTCGATGGGAACTTCATGTTCCAGCGCAGCGATCCGGCGAGCCTGTTCCACGACGCGACGTGGGTGTTCGTCCCGTACTGCACCGGCGACCTCCACGCGGGCACCCAGGACACGGTCTACGACGCGCTCGGACAGCAGCGCACGATGCACCACCGCGGCGCCGACAACGTCGACGCGATGCTCGCGAAGGTCGGCACCTATCCGGCGAGCGAGGTGTTCGCGATGGGCATCTCCGCCGGCGGCTTCGGCATCCAGCTCAACTGGGATCGGATCGCCGCGAAGTTTCCGAACGTCACCACGCACGCGTTCGCCGATGGCTCGCAGATGGTGCCGATCGACGCCAACCGCTACGGCACGATGAATCAGCGCTGGGCGCCGCGGTTCCCCGCGGGCTGCACTGACTGCGAGCATCACTTCGACAACGTCGCCGCACACTGGCGCGCTTCTCCGCCGCCGCACGGCGGTCGGTTCGGCCTCATCGATTCGCTCCAGGACGGCACGCTGTCGGTGTTCTTCGGCTACGACGCGGCCGGGATGAAGCAGCAGTCGCTGATCATCGGTAATGCGATGACCGGCTCGCAGGCCGCGTTCATGGTCGACGATAACTCGCACACGCGGCTCGGCCAGCCGGCGACCCAGACACAGGCCGGGGTGGTGCTGAAGCCGTGGGTCGAGGCGTGGGCGAACGGCACCGCGGCGTTCACTACCGTCGGTCCGTAGTACGTTCCGCGCGTGGTCGCGTCGTCGGACTCCGCGCATCTCCAGCAGCTGTTCAAGGCCGTGAAGGCCGTGATCCGACGGATCCCGAAAGGGCGCGTCGCCACCTACGGGCAGGTCGCCGAGCTCGCGGGCATCCCGGGCGGAGCGCGGATCGCCGCGGCCGCGCTGAAGACCAGCGTGCCTGCCGATCAGCTGCCGTGGCAGCGCGTGATCGGCAAGGCCGGCAAGCTGCGCGGTCGCATCGCGATCCACGACCCGGTGGGCGCGGCGATCCAGCGCGAGCTGCTGGGCGACGAGGGCGTCACCATCGGCGATACCGGCCTGGTCGCGCTCGACGTGTTCGGCTGGTTGCCGAGCGCGTCGCCTAGAGGCGAACGAGGCCGCGCCGCATCGCCTCGACGACCGCCTCGGTCCGGGTCGAAGAGCCGAGCTTCATCATCACGCCGTTGACGTGGAACTTCGCCGTGTGGTCGCTGATGCCCAGGCGGTCCGCGATCAACTTGTTCGACAGCCCCTCGGAGAGGAGCTGCACCACCTGCTTCTCGCGCTCGGTCAGGTCACCGCGACCCTTGGCCGCGCCCGTGCTGCCCTCGGTACGCACCGCCGGCGTAGGCACCAGGCTGGTCGCGAGCGCCGTATCCATCACCACGAGGCCACTGCGAACCGCGGCGAGCGCGGCGTGGATGCCGGGCCCGACCTGGTCGCGCAGCACCACGCCGCGTGCACCCGCCGCGAGGGCAGGGGCAACGAACGAGGAGTCGCCGACGACGGCGACCACCGGGAACGGCAGGCTCTTGAGCTCGCTCAGGCGCGCGAGCGTCTTGGTGCTATCGGTGCCGGCGTCCCACAGGCCGACCTCCGCGCGATCACGGTCGACCACGTCGATCGATCCGAGTTGCGCGAGCAGGCTCGACACACCGGTGCGGAGCAAGGAGTCATCGGTCAGGAGGGCCACCTTGATGGGGTCACTCACCGCTGCGATCGGTAGATTTGGATTGCGGGTCATGGTGCTTCCTCTGCGGTCCTGCGTCGTCTCGAACAAAGGCTGACGCGAACGTTAGGGTTCAACTTGGCCACGACTAACGTCCAGGTCAACCCTCCCCGGACAGGCAGGAGGTGGAGACAAACGGGTGTCGGAATCACTAGCAGGTTGGCGAGACCTCTCCGTTTTTCCGTCGAGGACCTCGCCGAACAGCGGATGTGCGAGGGCTCCCGAGAAGCGCAAAGTCGCCCAAGACCCGCTCGATAAATCTCCGAGAAAGAGAGTTCCAAATGGCGCTTCCCGCTCTGCAAGCCCTCGATCAAGCCCTCGCCACCGCCGTCGCGGCGGTTGCTCC
>JAYVLW010000734.1:0-10129 GCA_043759315.1 Myxococcales bacterium | reverse complement strand
GGCGGCGCGATCGCCGTGCTGATCGCGAACAACGCGCCCGGCGACTTCGGATTCGGCCCGGGCGGCACGAACCGCAAGGTCAAAATCCCGTCGGCGATGGTGAGCAACAACAGCGGCATCTATCTCAAGGGCTTCGCCTCCGCCGGCAAGCTCGTCAAGAGCGCGGTCACGCCGCTGCAGATCGATGGTGACGTCGACGCCGACATCGTGTTCCACGAGTACGGTCACGGCCTGACGTGGCGCATGGTCGGCAGCATGAGCGGCCCGATCTCGGGTGCCATCGGCGAAGGCGCCAGCGACGTCGTCGCGTTCCTGCTCGATGGCGATGACCGGATCGGCGAGTACGCGTACGGCGATCCGAACGGGATCCGACGCGCACCCTATGGCGCGTACACGCTCACCTATGCGGACGTGACCGGTGCCGAGGTCCACAACGACGGCGAGATCTACGCCGCCGCGATGTGGCGGGTGTATCAGAACTACCTCGCAGCGAGCCTCACCACCTCGGCGATGCTCGATGACTTCGTCGGCGGTCTCGATCGCACGCCCGCCGCGCCCACGTTCGAGGCGATGCGCGACGGAATGGTGGCGGAAGCAACCGCCGCTGGCGGCACGGCGCGCGGCTGCCTCGTGTGGCGCGGCTTCGCATCGATCGGCATCGGCCAGGGTTCGTCGATCACCCTGAACCGCCGCGGTCAAGTCACTGGGGTTGTCACCTCGTCGACCGTTCCCGTGGCCTGCCAGTAGCAGCCCCTGGTCCGCGGCTTGCTCTCTGCATGGTTCATGGAGGCCGCCATGAACACCTTCAAGCAAATCCTGATGGTTGCCGCGACGGTCGTCGCGGGTGGGTGCGCAACCAGCGATGTCGTTGAATCGGACTACGACGAGGTTGCGCGGATCATGGGCGCCGGACTGTTCGCCCCCGAAGGCGGCGGCGATCTCGGCGCGGTCGCCGACTCCGCAATGCTTGCGCGCGACCGGATGCCCGCCGGGTTCGAGCGATCTGGCTTCATCGTCCAGGGTCAGCACGGCGATGCCACCTATCGCTACGGCGTCGTCTGTCTCGACGCGGGAGGGCTGGCGGTCGCGAGCTGCGGACCGAGCACCGACCGTGCACTGGTCCTCGCGTCGTGGATCGGCCCGTTCGAGACCGCAACTCACCGGGGCACACTGCGCCGCGGCGGGTTCTGGACGATCAGCGATCCGTGGCACGCGACGTCGATGATCGCGGGTTCCACGTGGCTCGAGTACGACGCCGGGGCGTACCAGCTCGAGGACGAGCGCACGATGCTCCTGTCCTACGGGTCCGGGTACGGCATGGTGAACGCAGGAGGGCTCCACGCGGCGATCACCCTGCGGGACGGCGCGGCGCCGCCGAAGGACATCGATGGGGACATCTCCATCGAGCGTCGGATCGCGACGATCACCCTCGATGGGGTCCACACGACCGAGGTCGACGTCAGCCCGATCCTGATCCGTTGAGGGTCTGCCGACTCAGTGCGTGAAGTACACCGGGGTCTCGCTACCTGCGATGACCTCGACCGGACCAGCCGGCACTTCGACGATCGTCCGGTTGAACCTGCGCAGCCACGAGGGGTGCGGCTCGAGTCCCGACGACGCGCGCGGGAGCCTGGAGATCAACGCGCCCGGGATGACCAGCTCGCCGTCGTCGGCGGTCTCGCACTGCAACATCGCCTCGTATGGGGCGCCGTGCCAGCCGACGACGAGCGAGACCTGGATGGTCGCATCGTTCGCGGCGGTCCAGCGGATCGGCTGGTCCTTGCCGTCGACGAGCGTCAGGTTCTGGAACGGCGCCGCGAGCTGCGCCGTGCCGATCACGGTCGCGCTGAACGCGGGGGTGACCGCCCCGGGCGCGCTGACGCGGATGGTGGTGCCGGGGTCGAACAGCCGGTCGGGTGGCGCTGGCTCGGCGACGTAGCCGAAGCTGCCAGGTCGGAACGCGAGCGGGCGACGTAGCCCGGTGACGGTGATCGTGTCGGCGCTCGCGTCGACGGGCCACGGCGTGCAGGTGTTGGTGGCGGTACACAGGCCGTCGCTGCACGCCGGCGCGCACGCGGCCTGGGGCGGGCGAGCGTAGATCGCGCACTCGCCCTCGCGGGCGACGACCGTCGGCGTGGGGAGCTCCGCGCGATCGTGGAGGTTCGCGAACACGTTCCCGTCGACGAGGTTGATCACGCCAACGCGCTCGGGGTGGTGATCGTTCGGACCGGCGTCGACCAGCGGCGGAGCGTCGACGGCATCACCGGCACCGCTGTCGCAGGCGGCGAGCGCGAAGGTCAGGACGACGGCGCGGGTCATGGGTCTCGCGGACATCACGGCGCCGGGTGCTCGATCCCGAACAGCTGCTCGCTCGCGATCACGAGCTCGACGTCCTGATCGCCGATCGGGTGCGTGGCGCGGTGATAGCGACGGATCGTCGAGAACGGGCAATCGGTGCCGGCGCACACCTCCCAGGCCATCGTCTCCGGGAACCCGTCGAGCAGCGCCGCCGGCACGTCGATCTGGCCGGCGCTGTCGGGGGCGTCGCATTCGATGATCGCGAGGAACGGCTGGCCGTGGCCCTGGTTGTTCGAGTTGAGCGTGAGGCGGATCCGCGCGTCGGGGTCACTCGTCGGCGTCCACCGCACCGGGAACGCCTGGCCGGCGGGGTTCGGAACGGTGATCTTGCCGCTGGCGATCGCGGTCGCGAGGGGTGGTACGCCCCGGGCGGACAGCGACATCGCGGGCATCACCCCGCCCGCGAGCTGCGCCGACACCATCGCGGTGTCGCCAAACAGCTCCGGTGGCAGCGGTGGGGATTCATAGAAGTTACTGCTGGGCGTGATCGAAACGGTGACCGCGAGACCGCTCATGGTGAGACGGCCCGCGGACACCACGGCGGGAAACGACTCGCACACGCCGGAGATGCACAGGCCGTCGGTGCACGCCGTCGGGCACGACGACGGCGTGAACGTACGCAACACGCACGCGCCCGCCCGCATCGCCTCGCGGTGCCAGCGTGGTCCATGACCGTCGTAGAACACCGCGGTCAGCTGCCCGGACGTGAACGTCTGGCCGCCGCTGGTGCCGCGGCTCTCGACGATCGAGACACCACCGACGACCGGCCGATCGGCGCCCGGCGGGCCATCGGGCGTGGGGCCGGCGTCGGGTGACGCGGTCGAGCCGCCATCGCAGGCGGTCAGGAAGATGAGGAGCAGGCCGAGACGACGCATGAGGATCCTTGTTCAGCGGCCTCGCCCGGGAAATGGCCGCGCTTGCTTGATCAGCACGCGGCGGGCACCGGTGCTGTCGGTATCGAGCTTCCACTCGACATCCATCGGGAGTCGGCCGTAGCCGACGGGCGGAACGTAGGTGGCGGCGAACTTGGTCCGGATCGCATCGAGCGCCTGCCCGAGCTCGAACAGCTCGCTCCTGGTCAGCACACCCGCAGCGGTCAGGCTCGAGTGTGTGTAGTAGGTGGCGGGCTGGCCCGGGTGGAAGAAGTAATACATGAGGGAATCCGCCGTGACGCCGGGGTCGGGCTGGACCACGCTGGCTTCGCCGACCTGTGCGTTGATGAAGAACGCGTCCTCGCCGCCGGGCGAGGGATCGTAGAGATTGGCGGTGATCGCGACGCCGTTCGCGTCCTCGCTGGAGAACGACGGCGTCGCCAGCACGGCCATCGCGACCCGATCGTGAGCGATGCCGGCGTAGTCTCGCTCCTCGAACGCACGGACGTTCCACACGCTGGCCCACACGGTCTTGAGCGCGACATCGACCGGCCGCTGGGGATCGCCCACCTGACCGGACTTCGAGTCGTAGAGGCCGGCACCACTATGGTGCGCGAGGTCCTCGGCGTTCGTCGACGAGCGGAACTTCATCCGGGTGGCCGGGAACTCCTGCGCGATGTACGCCTCGATGGCGGCGAGCGCGTCCGTGGGAACGGGCGCAGCGAGCATGTCGGCGCGCAGCTGGTCGAGCATCACCCGGCGGGCGTTGCCATCGCCGCGGAACGCAGGATCGGCGAGCATCGCGACGATCCGCGCGTCGAAGCCGTTGGCGACGAGGAACTGCCGGTAGAACGAGACCGGGATGACCATCGCGTCACGGATCCGGACCGGGGGCCCGATGTCGCGCAGCGTGCCGTAGTGAGCTGCCTTGCCGCCGACCGCGGCGATGTCGGCGAGGCCCACGTCGTCGATGTCGCGGATCGCGGTCATCGAGTAGTCCGGCGAGGGAACCTCGGCCGGCGGTGGCCGATGCGCCTGCCACCACGCCTCGGCCTGGTCGGCGGTGACCTCGGCGACCGCCCACTCGAAGGCGCCCACCGTCAGCCGGACCCAGCGATCCTCGAGACCGGCGAACCGCGAGGCCGCGCCGTCGAGCGCCATGTTCGGGGTGCCGCGCTGCTGCGAGAGCACGTTGACGTGGGACAGCGGCGTCTGGAACTCGTCGGTGACGACCGCGGCAACGACCGACAGATCGTTCGGCACCCGGTCGAGCACGACGAGCTCGCGCGGACTGACGTAGGTGGTGGCAAGCTGCGCGGCCGTCAGCACGCGAACGCGCGCGTAGGTCTCGCCGAGGTTGAGCGGCTGATAGGTGATGCCGGCCCACAGCTGTTCGGTGGTGATCACGTGAACGTCGTCGGGGAGCGTGGCCGCGATCGCGAGCTGCTCTTCGGAGGTGGGGTGGAACACGAGGCGCTTGCCGAAGTACGTCGAGCCCGCGATCGCACGAACCGACGTCGTGATCATCACGGCCGTCGCCGTGTCGTAGGGCGCGAGCTCGTACGCGTAGACGTCGGGCTCGGCGTAGTAGGTCACCGAGCCAAGGAGGAAGCGGCGGGAGGACGATACGTACTGCTCGGCGAACGGCGCGCCGGGCGGCCACCCGAGGTGTTCGACCGCGAACCGCGAGTGGAGGGGATACGTCGCCGTGTCCTGGAACGTGAGCGCGTTATCGGCCCCACGATCGATGATCGTCTTGACGGTGATCGCACCGGGCAGCGCAGAATCGAGCGGTCGCGCGGCCTGCGCGCGCAGCTCGTCCTCGCAGCGCAGCTCGGGCCGCGACGGCAGCGCCGTGTTCTCGCAGACGATCGGATCACCGTCGCCACAGCCGGCGATCACGAGTGCGACAGACAGGGCCACGATCCGGGTCACCGCCCCGTCGTAGGCAAGGTGCACGCCAGCACCGCGCACGAGGTGTTTCGCGGCGTTGTCTCGTCTCCACCTCGGAAAACCACGGTTCAGCAGCGGCGACTCGCGGCGATCTCGTGCATTTGGTGTGCTGCGGCACAGGACCTTCAGGCAAGGACACCATTCGTACTTGGCAGCCCTGGCTCGCTGCGTTCAGGATCCTGCCGTGGTGACGCCGTGTCTCGCGCACGATCAGGTTTGCGAGTTCGTTGCCCGCAAGCTGCCCGCGGGTCCCGCCGCGCAGTTCGAGGCCCACCTGGCGGACTGTGATGATTGTCGGAACCTCGTCTTCGCGCTCGCCAGCGAGCAGGGCGACGGTGGAACCGACAGGGCGCCCCTCGATCGGATCGGTCGCTTCGAGCTCCTCGACGTGATCGGCCACGGCGCGATGGGCGTGGTCTACCGGGCACGCGATCCGGATCTCGATCGGGTGATCGCCATCAAGATCCGACGCAGCACGCGCCTCGACGCAGCCGCGGAGGAGCGCCTGCGCCGTGAAGCACGTGCCCTGGCGCGCCTGACACATCCCCATGTCGTGTCCGTGTACGAGACCGGCCATCACGACGGGATGGCGTACATCGCGATGGAGCACGTCGGCGGCGTGACCCTCGACCAGTGGCTGAAGCTGCACCGGACTCGCGGCATGATCGTCGACGTGCTCGCGGGCGCCGCCCGAGGTCTCGCAGCGGCCCACGCCGTCGGACTCATCCATCGCGACTTCAAGCCCAGCAACGTCTTCGTCACGGGCGATGTTGCCAAGGTCGGCGACTTTGGCCTGGCGCGCTTCGAACGGATCGAGGAGCTCCCAGCCGGCAAGCCAGCGCGCGCCACCGATCTCGCGGTCACGTCCGCCGGTTCGCTGGTCGGAACACCGGCGTACATGGCGCCCGAGCAGCTGCGTGGCGACCTGGCGAGCGAGGCGACCGACCAGTTCAGCTTCTGCGTGACCTTGTACGAGGCGCTGTTCGGTCGACGACCGTTTGCGGGCTCCACCGTCGACGCGCTTCGACTCGCGATCGAACGCGGACCCACGTTCCCTCGCTCGCCGGCGATCCCTGCGCGCATCCGGCGTGTGCTCACGCGCGGCATGCAGTCCGACCCGAAACGACGATTTCCGTCGATGACCGCCCTGCTCGACAGCCTGTCGCGCCGGCCAACCGTGGTGCGCTGGGTCTCCGTCGCCGCGGCGGCGACCCTGGTGACGGCGGTCATCATCGCGCGAAGTGGTGAGTCCGGGGTCGCGCCATGCAGCGGCGCTCGTGCACACGTCGACGAGGTGTGGAATGCCGAGCACGGAGTCGCGATCGAGCGGGCGTTCGCGGCCACCAAGCTGCCCTACGCGGCGGACGACTCGACGCGTGCCCGCGCGGCCCTCGACAGGTACGCCGCGCGGTGGAGCGACGCGCACCAGCAAGCTTGCGAGGCCGGCCAGCGCGCGGAGCATTCGGCCGAAGTTCTCGATCTCCGCATGCAATGCCTCGGGCATCGCCTCGACGATCTCCGCGCGATCACCGGGGTCTTCACCGAAGCGAACGAAGGCGTCGTGCGCCGCGCGACGCGTGCCGTGAACGCGCTGCCGCCCATCGAGCGCTGCCTCGATCTCGACGTCACTATGGCACGCGTTCGTCCACCCGCGGACCCGGCCACGCGCACGGCGGTCGACGAGATCCGTCGCAGCCTCGCCGTCACGCGCGTCCAGCTCGATGCGGGACGCTTCGCGGAAGCACTCGCGTCCGTGCGGCCGCTGGTCGAGCGCGCGCGTGCGCTCGACTACAAGCCCATGCTCGCGGAGGTCCTGTTCGCGCTCGGGCGCGCCCAGATCGAGCTCGAGCATGGCGCCGAGGCGACCGCCGCGCTCGATGAAGCCGCGCGCACTGCCTACGCGGCCGGGCACGACGAGGTGGCCGCACAGGCCTGGACCGAGCTGATCTATGCCGCCTACCAACGACATGATCTCAAGGCAGGCACCGCGGCCGCCGAGATGGCGCGCGCTGCACTCGCCCGCGTCCCGCACGCCAGCGCGGCGTGGCAAGTCCAGGTGCTCTCCTACGAAGGTGTCCTGCTCAACGAGCGCGCTGACTACAAGGCAGCGCGCGACAAGTACCGCGAGGCGCTCGCGCTCGCGACGACCAGCTTACCGGCTGGACACGATCATCTCGCGACGATCCGGAACAACCTCGCGAACACGCTGCTCGCGCTCGGCGAGCGCGACGAGGCGCTGATCCGCGAGGCCGTCGCGATCCGCGAGAAAGGCCTTGGGGCGGACCACCCGGATACCGCGACCAACCGAGGCAACCTCGCGCGTCAGCTCGCCACGTTCGGGCGCCATGCCGAGGCGATCGAAGAGTTCGATCGCGCGATCGCCTCGCTCGAGCGCAGCGTCGGACCAGATCATCCGTCCCTCGCGACCGTGCTGACGAACTCGTGCTCGACGCTGCAGGCACTCGGGCGTGCCGATGATGCGCTCGCGCGGGCACGACGTGCCTTGGCGATCTTCGAGAAGCGGCCCGGCAAGTCGCACCCGGTCACCGCAACCGCGATGACGCAGGTCGCCGGCATGCTCGCCGCGACCAAGCACGCCACCGAGGCCATCCCGCTGTATCGCCAGGCTCTCGCGATCCAGGAAACGAGCCTCGGGCCCGACCATCCGAACGTGAGCACCACGCTCAACAACCTCGGGTTCGCGCTCCTCGACACCGGAGATCCGCGCGCTGCGATCACCCACTTCGAGCGCGGCCTCGCGATCGTCGAGAAGGCGCTCGGCCGCGACCACCAGCGCGTTGCCTATCACCTCGTCGGGTTGGGCAAGGCGTTTCTCGAGATCAGCCAACCGCAACGCGCCGTCGAAGCGTCGCGCCGTGCGGTTACCGTGTTCGTGGCCACGCACGCGGCTCCGGCCGAGCTTGGCGAAGCTCGGTTCGTGCTCGCGCGGGCGCTGTGGGACGCGAAGCTCGAGCGCGCGACCGCCAGGGCCCTCGCGATCCAGGCGGCCGCCGACTTCACGGCGGCCGGCGACGTGGAAGACCGCAACTCGGTCGAGACCTGGTCGCGCAACCACAAGTAGCGCGAAAGGCGCCGCTGCCCCTGCTTGCCGCTCCAGTGCCATCGACGGTAGCTGGCTTGCCGCCGGGAAAAGGCCGTGTGATAACGCGAGTGGAAGCGCGTGCCGGACTGGTGCCGGCCTCGGTCTTCAAAACCGATGAAGCTCTGCGCGAGCAGCGGCTTGGTGGGTTCGATTCCCATGCGCTTCCGTTTTGTTCCGCGGCGTTAGATCGACTCTTCGCCGGCGCTGCCACCTGCTCAAGCTCGACATCGCTCAGCGGCTCGAGCTGATCGAGGAGCTCTGGGCGAGCATCGTCGACGAGGCCAACGTGGGTGCGACCCTTCCATTGTCCGCTGCGGACCGCGCGCTGCTCGATCAACGCCTCCGTGAGGACGACGAGGATCCAGATGCCGCCATCCCCTGGTCCGAAGCCAAGGCACGACTTCGCCAACCATGAGCTACTCGCTGAGCCTGCGCCCTCGCGCGCTGGCGGAGATCGAGAAGGCTCGCGACGGCTACGCGCGGGTCGACCACGGAGACTCGTTCCGCGCCGAACTCGAAACCGTAGTCGACGCGATTCAGGCAATGCCGCTCCGTTTCCCGATCGTCTACGAATCCATCGGGCTCTGCTCAAGAGGTATCCGTTCGCGGTCTTCTTTCGGATCCGACCGAAGACCGAGCATGTCGTCGTCCTCGCGGTGCTACCGCAGCGCGCGGATCCGGCGCGTTGGCCGTGGCGCTGATCTGGCTGCCGCCAGAATGTGCCTACCGACGAGATTCGGGAAGGGCCGCATGCGGGATGCTCAGATGAAACCGGGTGTTCCCGTCGGCGTCCACCACCACCACACCACCTGGCTTGCGCTCCGCCACCAAGACGCCGGGAAGGTCACGATCAAACTCATCGAGGGTGACTCGCCGTTGCGTCGCCCTTCTGGTCCGTGTCTTCGCCATCCTCAACGCTAGTGTAGCGCCGTCAGTACGGTGGCAGGATCCGCCGCAGCCCAGTCGCGACCACGATCGCGGCAAACGCCACGTTGCGCAGCGGGATGAACGGCCACCAGACTCTCAACGGAGCCCCGCGCCGCGCGACTCGTTCCCCAAGGGTGCGAATCCACGCGAGGGAACGCGGCCAGTCAGAGATGGCTAGCCAATCGGCGGGGATATTCGACGCACCGCAAGTCGCACCTGCGAGGGCGCCTGCAATCGCCCCCGTCGTGTCGGCGTCGCCGCCCAAGGACACGACGTCGCCGACCACGCGACGGAAGTCGTAGGGCGACCGCAACCAGGCGTGGAGGCAGATGGGCACCGTGTGATGGACATAGCCGGTCACGCCCCGGGACAGTCCAAGATCGGCTGCCAGCCAAACCGGCGCGTGATCCCGAAGCAATGCCTCCTCGACGCGATCCAGGGCGCCGAGCAGTTCGAGGTCGACGACCCGCGCGCGGATATCGCGCAGTACGGCCGATGGATCCAGCTTGTGGGTCCGGACCGCGTGATGTGCCGCGACTGCCACCGCCAGCGAGCCGGCGCGCGCGCGCGGATCCCGGTGGGTGATCATCGTCGACGCGTCGACGAACGCGGCGATTCGATCGGGATCCTCCACCCACGCACCGATGATCGGCGCTCGCATCACGGCACCGTTGCCGGCGGACTCCACTCCGCTACGTCCTGGCGAGAACCCGATCCATGACCGCGCGATCGCACGAAGCGTGCCCCACCCGACGGCGGCGGGCAGCGCAAGCAACCACCAGCGTAGTTTCCACGCGAGCGCGCGTGCGAAGCGAACGGGGTCATCACCGGCGGTCAGGAGCGCCTGCGCCGTCATGCATGCGTGCTCGGTGTCATCGCTGAGCATCCCGCGGCCAAGTACGAGGCGCTGCCGCAG
>JAYVLW010000733.1:0-9935 GCA_043759315.1 Myxococcales bacterium | reverse complement strand
GTGATGTAGCGGGTGTGATCGATCTCGTCGTGATCGAGCAGGAAGCAGCGGAGCTCGTCGGCGCCGATCTTCGGCTGCGGCGTGAACGGTTCGTGCATCTCCGCGTGCAGGTCGACGTGCGGCAGGCCCTGCGGTGGAGGCTGGACCACCGGCGCATCGGCCTCCTCGCCGTAGGCGAGTCCCGTGTCGAGCCACCGCAGCATCGTGGCGCGCTCGTCCTCGGTCAGCGACCGATCCCAGCGATAGGTGGTGCAGCACGGCGCGGGCTGCCACGGCGGCATCACCCGATCCTCGACCGCGCCCTTCACGAGCGAGCGCACGTTCGCGACCTGGCCGTACGTCGAGAGCTCGAACGGGCCGAGGCCGCCCTCGGTGTGGCAGCCCTGGCACTTCGCGATGACGATCGGCTGGACATCCCGCGTCCAGGTCGGCGCGACGACCCCCGCGCCGGGATCCTCGGCGGGACAGCTGCCAAAGTCTTCGGGAAGCGGACTGGCTGTGTCGTAAAAGCAGCCACCGACGAGCCACACGAACAGGAGCAAACGCACGGCCAGCGCCTGGTGCAGCGACCATGCCGCGCTAACCACGCGAGATGCGTACAAGGGTGTGGAGTCCGCCGACGTGAACAACCGGCTACAGCTTGAGCGCCGCGACGATGAGGCCGTGAAACTGTTCCCCCGCACAGCGAAAGATCCAGCCGAGGTGTGCACGGCACTGACCGCACACGGCGACCTGCCATGTCCAGCCCGGAAACCACGAGAACGCTTCCTCCGTCGAGCCGACGTGCGCGCAGCCCGGCGCGGCGACGTAGCACCCGATGTGATGCACGACCCCGCCCGGGTTCACGAAGGTGTGCTCGTGCGCCCCGCTCATCTCGATCCGATAGCCGCGATCCGTGATCCGGTGATCGCAAGCGCCGCAGCGCACCGCGTCATCGTTGCGATCGTCGGCGCTCGATCGATCCTGCGGAAGTTCTTTCGCCACGCGTGCAGAGTCTACTTGACGGGGACCATCGCGCTTCGCTATTGGGGTGTGGATGGGTGCTTGGGGCAGCGGCGCGTTCGACAACGATGTGGCGTACGACTGGTCCTCGAACCTGACCGACACCGATCCGGGCGACCTCTCGTTCGTCGAGGACACGCTGTCGACGGTGGAGGACGCGGAGGACGACGAGCTCGATCTCGATCTCGCATGCGAGGCGATCGCCGCGTGCGAGGTCGTGGCGCGCCTCCAGGGTCGCGGTGGTCGGGCCGGCGCGCACCTCTCCGAGCTCGATAGCTGGGTCCGCCAGCACACCACCAAGCCGTCACCCGCGCTGGTGCGCCTCGCGGCGAATGTCCTCGATCGCGTCGCGGCGAACAGCAGCGAGCTGTCTGTCCTGCCCGACAGCTCTGCCTGGCTGTCCTCGGTCCACGACCTCCGCAAGCGCGTAACCGGCTGACGCCGTTGCAACGTGCCGGTGGCTCGCCGCATCGTAGGGCGATGGCGCACCGCACCACCGCCGAGCTCGACGCCGGTCTCCCCGAGATCCTTGCCGCCCCGCGCGACGCCGGCACGCTCGCCCTGATCGTGCGCCGACCTTCGGAGCGCCAGCGCGAGATCCTCGACGCCGCGCAGCTCGACACCACCGTGGGCATGGTGGGTGATCGGTGGTCGATCCCGACACCGACCAAGACGCCGCACCCGGGAAAGCAGATCACGCTGATGAGCTCCCGCGTGATCGCGCTGATCGCGGGCACCGAGTGGGCGCCCGCGGGCGATCAGCTGTTCGTCGATCTCGATCTCACGGACGCCAACCTGCCGGCTGGCGCGCGGCTGGCGATCGGCGACGTCGTCCTCGAGGTCACGCCCGATCCACACACGGGCTGCAAGAAGTTCGCGGAGCGGTTCGGCGTCGATGCCGTGACCTGGACCAAGGCACCAGCCCACGCGCACCTGCGGCTGCGCGGGATCCACGCGCGGGTGATCGCGCCGGGGACGGTGCGCCGGCTCGACGTGGTGCGGCCGATCCGCGTCGCTACGTGAACCGCGCGGGCATCGGCGAGGCGACGACCACCTGCGCGCCGGTGCGCGGGTGCTGGAAGCGCAGCCTCGTCGCGTGCAGCGCGATCTCCGCCGCGGCGTCGGTGCCTTCGGCGTACAGCCGGTCGCCGGAGATCGGATGGCCGATGCTCGCGAGGTGCGCGCGGATCTGATGGGTGCGGCCGGTCTCGAGCGTGATCTCGAGCAGCGTGCGGTCGGCGCGACGTTCGATCACCGTCCAGTGCGTCACCGCGCGCTGGCCGCCGTGCTCGACCGGTAGGATCGCACGGCGGTAGTCGAGCGCAGGATCTCGTCCGAGTGGCGCATCGATCGTACCGGCGTCCCCCGTCACGCGACCCGCTACGAGCGCGACATAGCGGCGCTCGATCTGATGCTCGACGAGTAGCCGGCGAACCGCATCTTGGATGTGCGCCGACTTCGCGATCGCCACAAGGCCGCTCGCCGCACGATCGAGGCGATGCACCGGCGATGGCCGAGTCGCCCCCCACGGATGGTCGGGTCGCGCGCCCACGTGCCAGAGCAGTCGATTGACCAGCGTGCCTTCGCGATAGGGCCCGATCGGATGAACGTGCATGCCGGCCGGCTTGTCGCACACGAGGAGGTCGGCGTCCTCGTAGCGGATCTCGAGCGCGCCGTCCTCTGGCGGCAGGGCGAGGGGCGCGATCGCGGCGGCGTCGGCGGTGACCACGTCGCCATCGCGCACGAGCTCCGCCATCCTGCCGACGCGCCCGGCGATCTCGATCGCCCCTCGCGTGATCAGCCCGCCGATGTCACCGACCGGGACGACGACGAGGTGAGCCTTCACCACATCGACGAGCCGCATCGACGTCACGAGGCGGGCGGTGAAACCCATCGGGCTCAGCTCATCCCGAACGGTTGCGACTGGAACGTATCGAGAAGGAGGGAGTCGAGCCGCCGGCTGACGAGGATCAGCGACGCCACGCACGCGAGCCCACAGCCGGCGACATACCCGAGCACCGGAGACCACCCGAGCGCATCGCTCGCGATCGGTAGCCCGAGGTTGCCCACCAGCAGCACCGCCGACACGAGCATGGCCTCGCGGCGGCGATCGAAGTAGGACAGCAGCAGGAGCCCGAGCAGCGTCACGACCTGCAACGCGCTGCCCACCACGAGCCAGCGGAACGTGGCGACGACCTCGGCACCGAGGCGTGCCTTGTCCATCAGCTGCGACGCGGCGGCGAGCACGATGGCGCTGACCAGCGCCTGGATCAGGCCGGCGCCTCGCACGATCCGTCGCGCCTCGGCGGAGATGCCGGCCGACCAGCCGCGCAGCTCGTCGAGCGTCGCGCCGCCTTCTAGGCCATCGTAGAACAGCCGGTAGCGCTGATAGAACACGGTCTCGACCTGAACGTAGATCCACGCAAACGCGGGGATCACCGAGATCCACGCGAACGCCGCCGCGGTCGTGTAGATCGCCGCGCTCTTCCCGCCGGCCACGATCCAGACCGCGAGCTTGTCGACCCAGATCGCGACATGGTAGGTCAGCGCCGAGGCGGCGAGCATCCAGTAGGTGCGGAACGCCGGACCGATGCGTGCGGTCTCGTCTTCGATCGCGGGCAACGAGCGGAACGTGCCGCGGAGCAGGAACACCAGCGCCACGAGCTGACCCGCGGCGAACCCGCCCAGGTAACCCGTACCGCCGAGCCCCGCGCCGCGGTCCAGCGCGAGCGCGCAGACGACGCTGACCGGCGCACCCAGCGCATACGCCCCGAGCACCACGGAGGGAGAGCACAGCCCACCGCCGACGCCGAGCATCAGCCACTGCGCGCCGACGATGACTGTGAGCGCGACGCCCATGGTGGCGAGCCGCAGCTCGACGCCGAGCGTCAGCACCAGCGCGATCCCGACGCCGGCGAAGCCAACCAGCGTCGTCGCGACCACGCGCCGGAGCGGTGCCGCGATCGACTCGATCTTGAGATCGTACAGCCGATCGGCCGCGTAGCGCGACGCCACGACCTGCAGCGGCGCGCACAGGATCAGCGTGGTGGCATAGATCCAGGTCATCAGCCGTTCGGCCTCGCCGAGCTCCACGGCCGTCTCGGCGCGCGCCGTCAGCCGGAGCACCACCAGCACCGACGTCGTCAGCAGCCACGGTGCCGACGTCACCGCCACTCCGGTCATGTACGCGGCGAGCTGGCCGGCGAGGGTGTCGCGATCGATCAACCGCTGGAGCTTCCAGCCGATGCCCGCCATCTCAGCGGTCCTCCGCCAGCGTCCGATACAGCTCGCGGTACGCGTCGATCAGCGAGTCGCGCCGGTAGAAGTCGCGGACGCGCTGCTTGCCGACGCCGCCCATGTTCCGGCGCAGGACAGGCTCGCGCGCCAGGCGGACCAGCGCCGCCGCGGTCTCGTGGGGCGTGGCGATGTGGGTCACGATGCCGCTTGGACCGAGCGCGCGGTCCGCCGCCGTGCGGCCCTCGATCATCTCGCGGCACGCCCCGACATCCGTCGCGATCACCGGGACCCCGGCGGCATATGCTTCGAGGATCACCAGCGGCTGCCCCTCGCTGTGGCTGGTGAGGACGACCACGTCGAGGTTCGCGTAGATGTCCTTCGCGGGCCGTGGCCCGACAAACCGGATGGTGTCCTCGCGACCGAGCTGCCGGACCAGGGCGCGACACCGCTCGCTGTACGTCTGGTCCTCGGCATCCGGTCCTATCAGCTCGACGTCGAGCTCGACGCTGTGCAGCGCGATGTGGCACGCCCGGATCAGCGTGAGGACATCCTTGATGGGTACCACTCGCCCGACGAAGCCCACCCGGAGCGCTCCGCGCGGCGTCTCGCTCGACGGACCGAGGGCAGGTGTGATCGCGGCGAGGTCGACGCCGTTGGGGATGATCCGGAGCTTGTGATCGGGCGCGCCATCGGCGAGCTGCTTGGTCCGGTTGACGTCGGACAGCGTGACGATCGTGGTGGCCTGGGCGTACGTGAGTTGGGACAGGCGCGAGAAGAACCGCGACCAGAACTGGCGGATCTGCTCGATCCCTTCCGGATCCGCTCCGGGCGCCGTGTCGCGCAGCCACGACACGCGCGCGAGCTCCATGTCGCGCTCGCGAGAGTAGATCCCGTGTTCGGTGAGCACGAGTGGCCGCCCGCTCCGCACCGACGCGATCGCTCCGACGAGACCGGCGTACCCGGTGGACACCGCGTGGAGCACGTCTCCTTCGGGGCGCGGGCCGTGGATCAGCCGGAGCACGGGTAGGTGCATCGAGCGGAAGTGCCAGAAGAAATCGAGGAACGGCGCGCGCGGCGCCACCACATCTGCCAGCTCGCACACCAGATCGAACGCCTCGCGACCGTGCAGCAGATCCGCGAGCTCGAGGTCTGCGCTGGCGAGGCCTTCGATCAGGTCTCGGTCGATCGGTTCGCCGAGGTGGAGCCGGCGGAGCGCCCCGATCAGCCGCGACGGCGCACTCGCGCGGTGGGCGACCCGACGCGTCTCTCGGATCTCGCCCTCCAGACGTTCACGGCTCCGCGCGTCCATGGGCGTCCTCGGGGCCCCGGCGCAGAACACCGTGCTCGGCTCCGCGGTGTTCGCGGGCAACGTGTAACGCAGCTCGAGCGGCACGTCCTCGCGCGCCGCGATATGGAACAGCGTGAACGTCAGCTCCGGGAGGCCGCGGATGACATCGTGGACCCACGACGACACGCCGCCTGCGACGTACGGGTACGTACCTTCGAGCAGGAGCGCCACCTTGCACGTACCATCAGCCATCGATCCGCGCGCTCCATGGCATGATCGGTGGCCCGTGTCTCACTCCTGGAACTCTCTCACACGCGCGGTGGGTGTGGCCGGGTTGCTCGGACTCCGTGTCGCTCACGCGTGCCCGGAGCAGGCGGAGACGGCACGCACGGCGGGCGCCGCGGCGGAGGCCACGGGCGACTTCGCGACTGCCCAGCGCGAGTTCGCGTTCGTGACGGCCGTGTGCGCCGAGGATCGAGCCGGCTGGCGCGAGGCGGGCCGAGCGGCAGCGGCCAATCGCGACGCCGTGTTTGCAGCGACGGCGTTCGAACGCGCCGAGCAACTCGGGTACGGCGCGCCGGATCCAGAGCTCCACTTTTTGTACGGCGAGGTGCTGTACACGCTCGATCGCGCGGCGACGGCGCGCCGGGAGCACGAGCAGGCATTGCGGGAGATCGGGCCGGCACCCGCCGAACGCTTGCCGCGGTTGTGGCGAGCGAAGATCCTCGTCCGGCGCGGTGATTTTCGATCCGCCGACCTCCTGTTCGCGCAGGTCGAGGCAGCCGCCGGTGTCCAGGGCGACGAGGAGGCGTCGATCGCCCGGGCCGAGGGGGCCATCGAGGCCGGCGCGTCGTCCCGGGCGAGGGAAGTCTTGCAGCGTCTGCTCCTGCAGCGGCCCGGCTCCGTCCGCGCGCAGGAGGTGCTCGCGTGGGTGTTCGAGATCGACGGCGACCTCGACGGCGAGCTCGGCCTGCGCGAGCGCCTGCTCGTCGCTCGGCCCGTCGATCCGAGCATCCGTCGGGACTACGCGCGCGCGCTCGAACGGTCCGGAGATCTGCGCGGGGCGCTCGCCTCGTACCGTCGTGCGCGCGAGCTCGGAGCGCGCGACGCCGACGTCGATGCGGCGATCGACCGCGTCGGTCACCGGCTATCTCCCGAGCTCCTGCTCTCGACGCGGACCCTGCTCGAACCGGCGGCGACCGCGTATCGCGTCGAGCTCGGCGGCACGCTGGCGATCTCGCGGCTGTTCCGACTCGCCGTGTTCGGCTGGCGCGACGCCGCGCAGCGCGACGTCAGCGCGGACACCTCCGCCTCGGTCGTCGGCGTGTCGACGGCGGCGTCGGTGGGACACGCCGGCTGGTCGTTCCGGGTGGCGGCGAGCTATCGCCACAGCACGTTACCTCGCGCGGTCCCCGAGGGTTTCGTCCGCCTCGCGAGCGACATCATCGCGTTCGACGCGTCCGGGCGCGCACTCGTCGGTCCGGCCGTGATCGACATCCGCTCGACGTATCACGCGCCGTGGACCGACGCCGCGCTGTCGATCGTCGAGGGAGGAGATCAGACCGGGGGCGCGATCCACGTCGGCTATCCAACGCTCGGCGGGCGGTTCGTCCTCGACGCGGCGGCGCTGGTGCGCGACCTCCAGTTGTCGCGCGACGTGACGAGCGTGGTCCCGCGAGCGCGCCACAAGGCGTGGTCGGCCGGGTTCGACGTCGTGGCCTGGGTCGATCCGGCGCGGCGGGTGCGCGGCGAGATCCTGGACGATCGTCTCGAACACGCCGTGGATCTTCAGGACGCGCTGGTGCTCGCCGTCCGCCACTACGAAGCCTACGTGGACACCGAACCGGCGTTCCTCACTCGCATCCAGCTCGCGCCGCGGGTGTCGACGGAGGCTGCGTCGGTGATGTTTCGCAAGTCGCTCGTCGACGACCGGCTCGGAATCGATGTTCACGTCACGTTCGGGTACGACCACGCGCGAGACATTTCGGTGTTTGGCGGCGGCGTCGCGATCCTCGCGGTGCCCTGGTCGGGCGGTCGGTTCGCGGTCGAGACGAACATCGCCACCGAGACCGTCGGCGTCGTGCTCGGACGTCGGGAATGGATCACCGGCTCGTATCACCACGACCTCGACTAGCCGCTGGACTCGCCAGTGACGACGACTCGCTGCGCCAGGTCGTCACACCTGCACGAGCAAGATCATCGGGTAGCGTTCGGGTAAGGCGACGTACGTATCCTCGCCCGATCACACCTGATGTAGGTTCGATCCGACTTCATTATATTCAATGCCTTGGGGCGGGCATCCGAGTTGCTAGCACGGAGGAAAGGTCTTCTGTGCGCACCAGCTCCGAGCTCCCCGCCATCGCCCACACCGCGAAGTCCTCCGTGCCGCGGGTGGTGCGCGAGGCCGTGATCGGCGCGCTCGGGCTGGTCACCGTCGCGCTCGTCGTTGCTCCGTCGACCCCGGGCGCTTCGGTGGGCCATCCACATCTGATGTGGCTCGTGGTCCTGGTGTTTGCCGCTCAGTACGGCACGCGTGGTTTGTTGGCTGGACTCGCGGCCTCGGTGATCGGCCTCGCGACTGCTTCGCTGGTCGTCGGCGAGGGGCTTGACTGGCTCACCACCCGCGTCACCGACGGCGCCGAGCTGATGGCGTTCGCGGGGACAATCGTCGTCGCGTGGATCTCGGCCGGGCACGAGCGCCGCAAGCAACAGCTCGCGGCTGCACAGGCAGCGCAGACCGCCGAGGCCGTCGAGGCAAGGGTCGCGTTCCGAGAGCTCCGCACGATCGCCGACGGGCTCGCGCGCCAGACCGATCGCGCTGACCTCTCGGTGTCATACCTGCGCTCGGTCGCCGAGCGGATCGAGGGCGCCGATCCTGTGGCGAGCGCGGACGCTGCGATCGAGCTCGCGATGGTCCGGATCGGCGCACGGGCGGGTGCCGTGTTGATCCACGATGGAACGCGCCTGCGGCTGGTCGCGCATCGTGGCGCCTGGACCGCCGACAACCTGATCCCACCCGACGTGTTCCATGACCGGACCGCCGAGCTCGCGTTCCATTCCGGTCGCACGGCGAGCGGCCTCCAGCTGCCTGCGATCGCCGACCTCGACAGTGATGTCGCCGCCCCGATCATCGCTCGCGACGGCTCGGTGTGCGGCGCCCTCGTGGTCCGCGGCCTCGGGTTCGACCTCGGGCTCGCGCACATCGGGCGTCTCGAGCGAACGCTCTACGAGCTCGCGGCCATCGGGAAGTGGGTCGGTCGGCCGCACGCTCGCGCGATGCCCGCGCCGACGCCGGCGCCCGAGACCTCGAGCGGATACTCCTACTCGTTTCGCGCCGGCGAGCGGCGTGACGTGATCGCGTGGTCGCGCGCCGCCAACGACGGGACTGGGCGTGTCGCCTAGGCGTCCAGGTGTGCACCGGGGATGGCAGGCCGGTGCTGCGATCCTCGAGCTGGCATCTGTAGGGATCGTGTTCGCGAGCGGCCACGTGACCCCGCCCCTCGTGATCGCACTCGTTCTCCACGCGATGGCCACGGCGATCGTCTGGTGGACCCTTCCGGCAGGCACTCGACGCACCCTCGCGACGGCGTGGACGCTGTGCCTCCCCGGCATCGGATTGGTCGTCGCGTCGGTCACCGTCGGGCTCGTCGGGGACGGTGATCTCCAGCAGTTCGATCGCGGCCAGGTCCGATCGCGCCCGCACGGCCCGGGCAAGGTCGTCCACGCACTGGCAGCGCACGTACCGGTGGTCGAGCGGCTCGTCTCGGGCGTTGCGGCGACCCGGCGATCGGCCCTCGCCACCCTCGCGTCCCGGCGCGACGCCGAGGCGATCGGCGTGCTGCGCTGGGCGGTGTGTCACCCGGACGGTGATCTCGCGCTCGACGCCGCGCTGACTCTCGAGGAGCTCACCGAATCGTTCGAGGCCCGGCGCGCAGAGGCGGAGAACCGGCTCGCCGAAGCACCGACGTTCGAGGCCGCGATCGCAGCCGGCGACGTCGTGCTCGAAGCCCTGCAGCTGCGCTTGATCGAAGAGGCCGTGATCTCGACGTTCGCAGCGGACGCGCGCGCTCGGTTCGCCCACGCGCTCGCCCTCGATCCCACGCGCGCGCCGATGTTGACGGAGCGTCTCGCTCGGGTGTCGCTGATCGCGCTTCGCCCGGTGGAGGCGCTCGCGCTGCTCGCACCGGCGGTCCGCGAACCAGGGGCCGGCGCGGTGCTCCACGCGCTCTACAACGATGCGGTGATCGCGGCCCGGCGGTTCGGTCCGGCGCTCGAGGTTCGACATGGCGCCTGAGCGCGTGACCTCCGTGCGCGGGTCGGTGATCGCGGCGTGCGTGATGTTGTCCGCGTGCGTGTTCGAGGAGACCTACGTCCCCGGTCCCCCACCCACCCCGGTGCCGGACCTCGT
>JAYVLW010000732.1:0-4981 GCA_043759315.1 Myxococcales bacterium | reverse complement strand
GATGCAGAAGAGCATCGACCTCGTGACCGACCTCGCGCCCGACGCCGGCGCGATCCTCGCCGATCCGTCGCAGTTCGAGCAGGTGGTCCTGAACCTCGTGCTCAACGCGTGCGAGGCGATGCTGTGGGGCGGGACCCTGTGGCTGATCCTCGAGCGTGGCCCCGCAGGTCACGTGCGTCTCGAGATCGCCGATACCGGCCGTGGCCTCCCACCCGAGGTGATCGCGAGCACCGGTGCTTCGTCGCCATCGAGAAAGCACGGCAGCGCCGGAGGCGGCCTCGGGCTCGGCATCGTCCGGGCGATCGTCGAACGCCACGGCGGATCGATCAAACTCGGTCGCTCGACGGGCGGCGGCACGAGCGTGTCGGTCCTGCTGCCGAGCTGATCCGCTCAGCGCTTCTGTGCCATCAGCACGACGATCCACAGCGCGCCCTCGCCGATCTCTGGATGCGGCCCCTGCGCGACGCCAACGCCGATGTCGTCGACGATGCCATCGCCGAGCAGCGACTTGCCATCGAGCGTGTCGAGGTCTGCGGCCGCGGTGATCACGCTGCCGACACGCGCGTACGTGCCACCGAGCGCATCGACCTGCCGTTTGACGAGCGGATACGCTTGCTCGCGCGTCTTGCCGGTCGAGAGCGCATCCGCGAGCTGCTGCGCGATCGCCGCGAGCTTCACGTTCGTGCCGATCGCCCTCGCCACCGAGCCGATGATCCGCTGCTGCACCGTTGCGGTCGCCTGCCCTGCATCCACCTTCGGCGGCACGCGGGTGAACACCTGGGTGATGAAGATCTCCCGCCGCCCCGAGACTTCGTCACCGAACACCACGCCGATGCCGAGATGTGTGGCCGCGCGGGAGGTGATGTTCGCCCGGTGTCCCGGACTGTTCATCAGGCCCTGGTGCGCCTCGCCCACGCCGTATGCACGCGCGACGTTCTCGAGCACGACCGCGGTCTTGATCCTCGCCGCGCGTACTCGATCACCGGCCGAGCCCGTGGTCGGCGAGATGTGCGCGACGTTCTTCGTGCGTCGCATCTCCTCGGAGTGGCCGCGCGCGACCGCCGCGACCTTGTCGTCCCAGATCAGCGCGGACAACCCAGCCGCCTGGCGATCGTGGTTGACCAGCGCGAGCAACCGTCGCTCCGCGTCGTCGGGTGTGGTCGCCGGTGCATCGTCGCTCGATGGCTCCACCGTCAGGGACACCGGTGGCTGCGCGGCGCACCACACGGGAAAGTTCGCGAGGACCGTGGATCCGTTGACGTCGCTCGCCGTGATCTCGACCTGCTGCCGCCCCGTGTGTGCGCCGCACGCCACCTTCGAGACGAACCCACCGGCGTGCCCCGGCTTGAGATCGAGCCGCTCCGTGGATCCGCTGTCGTAGGTGATGAACACCTCGGGATCCTTGAACCGTGCATCGACGACTGCGTCGAGCGTGAACGAGCCGTTCGCGGGCAGGGCGCGCGGGATCGGCGTGGTCGAGACCCCCGAGCCCTGGAGCGCGAACACGATGGCGCCGCTCCCATCCGCGTTGCGCTTTGCCGCGCCGATGCCGAGCCGTGCGCTCGCGCCGTCCTTGAGGAACTCGGCGAGGTGCGGCTGCAACTGCTCGACGATCAACTGCGGGGAATCGAGATCGGCCCACACCACCAACAGGCGAGGCGATGGCTCGATGATGCCGTTGCGCTGCAAAGCGAACTCGACGAGCCGGTAGGTGGGGACATCGTCCTCGGGAACGATCTCGGCGAGCTCGGCACACGCGCGGAACAGGCGGGCATCGGCGGTGGGGATGTTCGTCCCGGCACGGATCGCGGCCTCCTTGACGGCGATCGTCACCGCATCCCCCAGGGGCGTCTTCGGCGGCTGCTGCGGCGGCTCGTTGTATCGCTGCGCGGGCTCGGCGGCGGGCGCGAACGTGATCGGCGCCATCACCGTGCTCGGCTTCGCGCCCGAGCCGCGCCAGCTCGGCTGGTCGCCTACCTTCTGCGGACCGCCACCGGACGGGCACCCCGCGGCGAGCAACAGGGCCAGGACGGCGAGGCAGCGCATCGCCGAAACCGTATCACGCACCGAGCGGATCCGCCTTCACGGCGTCGTCGGCGCGGTCTGGATCACGGTGACCTTCGTGAGGCCGATCGCCTTCGCCAGCTCTGCGAGCTTCGCGGACCGCTCGCGCGGCACACCGGGCGCGAGATCGATCCGCAGCTCGAGGTTCTGGTCGCGCGCGGAGAGCGAGCGCAAGACGGTCTCGAGATCGGCGTCCTTCACGAGCGCGCCGTTGATCCGGCTCTCGCCTTTCGCATTGATCGCCACCGTCGCGGTGTTCTTCGTCAGCTCGGCGTTCGCGATCGGGCTGCCCGATCCGAGCCGGGTCGGCACCACCACCGCACTTCCAGGACCAGCGCCACTACCCGCGCTCCCAGCGCCACTACCCGCGCCGCTCCCGGCGGTACCGCTGCCTTCGCCGCCGCTGCCCGCCGTCCCGATCGCCGCGGCGCCCACGGGCGTCCCGGGCGCGGTGCTGCCGTTCGGATCGGCGAACACGACCGTCAACATCCGGTCGAGCGCGTGGAAATCGCCGTAGGTGATCCGGTTCCACGACGACACCGCTGGGTCCTTGTCGCCAGTCTTCTTGTCGACACGCACGAGGTTGAGCTTCCAGCGATCGCCGACGCGCGGCGGAATGATGACGCCCATCCCCTCGTCCCTGCCCTTCACCGCCGCCCACGGGATCGCGATCTCGACGTCCCAGCCCTGATCGGTATCGCCGCTCTTGTCGGCGGTGCCGCGCATGGCCACCGCCGTCGCCATCCCCGAGCTCCACGTCTCGTCGCCCTTCGCGGCGCGGCCCTGCGCGAACCACGAGTCGAACGTCGCGTTGTTCGGGTTGACCTGCAGCTCCACGTAGCCGCGCTTGTTGCCGTCGGCGTCGATGAACAGCTCGACGCAATCGGCCTTCCACAGCGGGTCGTCGTGGTTCTTGTACTCGCTGAACACGTCGCTGTCGGTGACGGTGACGAAGGCGTAGAGGTTCTGCTCGTCCCAGGTCAGACGCGCGATCGCCTTGCCCACCGGATCGGGACTGCCCTCGCCGGTCGGGAACTCGGGCGACGTGCTGGCGCCGTTCCAGCCGAGCTCGGTCGCAACTCCGTCGACCGTGATCGGCCCGCGCGCGAATGGCACGTGGATCGTCCCGGGCGGCGGTGGTGCCTTCGACAGATCCACATCGAACACGCGCGCGATCACCGCGCGATCGACGACGTTTGCGCCCGACGCCGCCATCCGATCGCCCACACCGTGCGCGCCGCTCGCGACAAGTCCGATCGACAGCGTGGCCTTCGGGGACCGCCAATCGGGGCGCAGCGTGAACTCCTGCGGATCCTCGATGATCTCGCCGGTACGCCAGGTCGCCGGGCCATGCGCGATGCTCATGTCGGTCTCGTTCAGGGCCATGAAGTCGGGCGCACCGGGCTCGCCGCGGAACAGCGTGAACGGCTTCCAGCTCTCTCCGGGCGGCGCGAGCACCTTCCAGTAGTGCGTGATCTTGACCAGGCCACCCGGGATGATGCGCGTCGACTCGACGGTGTTGCCGAGGTAGACGACCTTGCCACCGACCTCGACATTCAGGGTCTGGGTCAGCGGCGGCACCGCGGCGAGCAGGTGCTTGCCCACATAGCCCGGATCGATCTTCTTCGGCTGTGGGCCCGCGCCCTTGTCGACGCATCCGACGAGCACCAGGCCAAGGACGCCAAGGACGATCACCACGAGCCGCACGGTCCGGACCTTATACGATGAGATCCGAGGCGTCCTGGAACAACGCGCGGTTTGCGGTCTCGCGAGCCACGACGAGCTTCTCCACCTCCGCCAGGAGTTTCGGGTGCTTCTTGGCCACGGCGTCGAAGTCCTGGCGCGAGAGGCGTAACAGCACGGCCGGCTCGACGGCGGTGACGCTCGCGACGGCCGTCACGCCGCTGACGAGCGAGATCTCGCCGACGGCGGCGCCTGGCCCGAGCTCGGCGATCGCGCTACCGGCGCTCTCGACCTGGCACCTGCCCGAGACCACCACCCACAGGTGCTCGTTGGTCTGCCCTTCCCGGATGAACCTCGTCCCCGGGGCCACGAGCTCGGTCGAGAACTTCGCGAGCAGGGCATCGCGATCGTCATCGCCGAGCGCGCGGAACAGCTCGCTCGTCCGCGTCAGGTTCGCGAGCAGGCGGGCGCGTGCATGGTGCGCGAGCACCTCGGCCAGCTTCGGATGCTTCTGCGCCGCGGTCTCCACGGCGCGCGCTGGGATCTCCAGGACCCAGACGTCGTCGCGCGCGGTCACCCGCGCCGTGCGCTTCGTGCCGCCGACGAGCGCGATCTCGCCGAAGAACGCGCCGGAGTGCAGCTCGCCGAGCTCCGCGGCCTCGCGCGCAACCACGACCGTGCCATGCGCGAGCCAGTACAGGGCCGTCGCGGGCTGCCCGATCTCGATGATCACCGTGCCGGCGGGGAACGCCCGCGCCGTCATCACACCGACGAGCGCCCGCGCACCCGGCTTCGACAGCGCCGACAGGAGCGGCGCCGGCGGCAGCACTGCCGTCTGGCGTGCGGTCAGCCACGCGCCGAGCTTGTCGACCACGAACCGCGCCTGCTCGAGCGGCGTCCCCGCCGGTAGCTCCAGCGCCGGAGGCTCCTCGGGAGCCGGCGGCGTGGAGAACGCGAAGTGCGGACCTCCGGTCGCGAACGTCTCGACCACCTGATCGACGAGCTCACCACCACGCATGCTGCCGAGCTCTGCGAGGTGCCTGCCGCACGCCACCGCGAGCGCGACCTGACCGCCGATCCGTGCGCCCTCGCCGAGCGTCGCGAACACGGTCTCGGAGTCCTCCGCGTTGCCGAGGAGGTGGTGGATCGCCGCGAGCTCGAGCCACCGTCCGTGATCGAGGGGCTGCTCGCGGAGGCGCTTGGTCGCCCGTTCCAGTTGCTCGACGGTGGCAGT
>JAYVLW010000731.1:0-4615 GCA_043759315.1 Myxococcales bacterium | reverse complement strand
GGAAGGCGCTCGCCGGCGATCAACTGTTCGTAGGTCTCGCGCGGACGGATCACCGTGTACTTATCGCCGCGTACGAGCACCTCGGGGATCCGGGGGCGCGCGTTGTAGTTGGAGCCCATCGCCGCGCCGTAGGCACCGGCGGCGCCGATCCACAGCAGCTCGCCCTGCGCGAGCTCCGGCAGATTGCGGTCGCGTGCGAAGAAGTCGCTGGTCTCGCAGATCGGACCGACCACATCCGTCACGATCTCGGCGCGCCCGGGGTTCGTGACGGGCTTCATCGGATGGAACGAGCCGTAGAGCGCGGGGCGCATCAGGTCGTTCATGGCCGCGTCGACGATGGTGAAGTGCTTTGCCTCGTTCCGCTTGCGATACAGGACCTTCGTGACGAGCGCGCCCGCGGCGCCGACGATCACGCGGCCCGGCTCGGTGACGAGCGTGACGCCGAGCGCCGCCAGCGGAGCGAGCGCATCGCGCACGGCCGCGCCGTACTCGGCCGGGCTCGGGACCACGTCACCTTTGCCGTAGTCGATGCCGAGGCCGCCGCCGATGTCGATGTGCGAGAGGTGGACGCCGTCCTTGCGCAACTCGGTGATCAGCGTGACGAGGCGCGCGATCGCGTCGGCGAACGGCGCGGTCTTGATCAGCTGCGAGCCGATGTGACAGTCGACCCCGATGATCTCGACGCCGGGCATCTTCTTCGAAGCGTCGCGTGCGAGCTCGCGCGCCTCCTCCATCGTGATGCCGAACTTGTTGGTCTTGAGGCCGGTCGAGATGTACGGGTGCGTGCCCGCATCGACATCCGGGTTGACCCGCAGCGACACGCGCGCGCGCAGCTTCATCGCCTGCGCGACCTTGTCGAGCACGACGAGCTCCTCGCCCGACTCGACGTTGAACGCGTAGATCCCCGCTGTCAGCGCGGACTTCATCTCCGCACAGGTCTTGCCGACGCCGGAGAACACGACCTTGCCCGGATCGCCGCCGGCCTTCTGCCAGCGGAATAGCTCGCCGTACGACACGATGTCGGCGCCGGCGCCGAGCTCCGCCAGCACGTTGAGCACGCCGAGGGTGGCGTTCGCTTTGACCGCGTAGCAGACCTTGTGCGGCATCCCTTCGAGCGCGGCGTCGAACGCCTTGTAGGCGCGCTCGAGCTCGCCGCGGCTGTACACGTAGACGGGCGTTCCGACCTCGGCGGCGATCTTCGAGAGCGCGACGCCCTCGCAGTAGAGCTCGTCGGACTTGTACTGGAACGGAGACTCGGGCTGCGTCATGACGGCGGCGGTTGTACCCCAAGCTCGCCGGAGATCCGATCGATCTCTGCCAGCACTCGAGAGCGCGCCGGACCGCCGGGAAGATCGCGGCGGTCAACGGCGCGCGCCGGATCGAGCCAGCCAGCGACATCGGCCTCGAACTTCGGATGCGCAGCTTGCAGCTCTGCGAGGGACAGCATGGCGAGCTCGACGCCGGCCTTGCTCGCCACGCGGACCAGGTGCCCCGCCACGTCGTGGGCCTCGCGGAACGGAACGCCCTTGGTGACGAGGTAATCGGCGAGCTCCGTCGCGACGAGGTAGCCGGTGTCGACCGCGGCGCGGAGCCTGGCGACGTCGAACACGAGGCTGGCGACCATCCCGCGTGCGACCGCGAGCGTGGTGCGCGCCGTCTCGACGGCGTCGTACAGCGGCTCCTGCGTCTCCTGGAGATCCTTGTTGTAGGCGAGCGGCAGCCCCTTCACGACCGTCACCAGCGTGACCCACGCTCCGATGCTGCGCCCCGACTTCGCACGCAACAGCTCCGCGAGATCGGGGTTCATCTTCTGCGGCATCAGGCTCGAGCCCGAGCAGTATGCCTCGCCGATCTTCACGAACCCGACCTCCTGGCTCGTCCACAGCACGAGCTCCTCACCGAGGCGCGACAGGTGGACCTGGAGCAGCGCGCACGCCGCGACGAGCTCGATCGCGAAGTCGCGATCACCGACGGCATCGAGCGAGTTGCGCGTCACGTCGGCGAAGCCGAGCGCGTGCGCGACGTGCGCGCGATCGATCGGCAGCGTGGTCCCTGCGAGCGCTCCAGAGCCGAGGGGCGACACGTCCGCTCGCTTCGCCGCATCCGTGATCCGCCCGCGGTCGCGGACGAGCATCTCCTCGTACGCGAGCAGATGATGTGCCAGCCGCACGGGCTGCGCGCGCTGGAAGTGGGTGTACCCGGGCATCAGCGTTTCGACGTGCGCGCGCGCCTGGCCCACGAACGCGCGGCGCAGGTCATCGATGGCCGTCACGAGGTCGTGCGCGGCGGCGCGCGCGTAGAGGCGCAGGTCCGTGGCGACCTGGTCGTTGCGGCTGCGGCCGGTGTGGAGGCGGCGGCCGGCATCGCCGATGTCGTCGATCAGCCGGGCTTCGACGTTCATGTGCACGTCCTCGAGAGCCGCGTCCCACGGGAGCTCCCCACTCGCGAGCTTCGCTTCGACGGCGCGGAGCCCGGTGGTGATCGCCACGGCGTCCTCCGCGGTGATCAGCCCACGCGCGGCGAGCATCTCCGCGTGCGCGATCGATCCGGCGACGTCGTGCGGGAGCAGGCGGTGATCGAAGTCGATCGAGGCATTCATCTGCGCGGCGACGGGATCGAGGGTTCCTTCGAACCTCCGTCCGCGCGCGCCTTTCGGTCCGGACATGGCGCGGAGTATAAGGCGATGGAAGGCAGGGACCGATGACACAGCAGGTGACATTTCCGTCGAGTGCGGGCGAGGCCAGTGGCGTGTTGTTCGCGCCCGGTGGTGGCGTCAAGGGCCCCGGCGTCGTGCTGATCCACGAGTGGTGGGGCGTCAACCAGCAGATCCAGACGCTCGCGCAGCGCTGGGCCGATGCGGGCTTCGTGACGATCGTCCCGGACCTCTATCACGGCAAGATCGCGTCGACCGCACACGACGCTGGCGCGATGATGAAGGCGCTCGACTTCGGCAAGGCCGTGCAGGAGATCGCCGGCGCGGTCGCGTTTCTCAGGGCGGAGGAGCAATGCACCGCGCAGGTCGCCGTGAGCGGCTACTGCATGGGTGGCGCGCTCACGCTCGCAACGGCGGTCAACGTGCGTGGTCTCGCGTGCGTGGTCCCGTTCTATGGCTGGCCGGGCGACCTCGACTGGAAGCAGATCGACGCGCCGATCCAGGCGCACTTCGCGAAGCACGATGACTGGGCGAAGGTCGAGCTGATCGAGAAGGTCGCCGCCGCGGTCACGGTCTCGATGGACCTCCACGTCTACGACGCCCAGCACGCGTTCTGTAACGACCGCCGGCCCGAGGTTTTCGACGAGAAAGCCGCGAATCTGGCCTGGGAGCGCACGCTGGCGTTCGTCCGCACCCACACCTCCTGACACCGGCACGGTCGCCGTGCTGCGCGACCCCCTGATTTCGTCTATCGTGAAGGTGGGCGAACTTGGCGAAGCCGGCGCTACGACCGCGATTTCTGGCTCCCGGCGACAAGCTAGGGAAGTTCGATCTGATCCGCCAGATCGCGGTCGGTGGGATGGCCGAGCTCTATCTCGCGCGCACGATGGGCATCGAGGGCTTCGAGAAGCTCGTGGTCGTGAAGCGGATCCTTCCGCAGTACGTCGAGAACCCGAGCTTCGTGAACATGTTCCTCAACGAGGCTCGCCTCTCGGCGACGCTTCACCACCCGAACATCACGCAGGTCTACGACATCGGCGTCGAGGAAGGCGACTACTTCTTCTCGATGGAGTACGTGCACGGCGAGGATCTCGGGCGCCTCAGCGTCACGGCACAGGAGAACGGAGTGCCGGTCTCTCTGGACTGCGCGCTCACGCTCGTCGCAGGCCTCTGCGCGGGTCTGCACCACGCGCACGAGAAGGCCGGCCCCGACGGAAAACCGCTCAACGTCGTGCACCGCGACGTCTCTCCCTCGAACGTGCTCGTCAGCTACGACGGCGCGGTCAAGCTCGTCGACTTCGGCATCGCGCGCGCGGGCAGTCAGCCGGCGGCGACCCAGGGCGGTCTCAAGGGAAAGATCGCGTACATGTCGCCCGAGCAGTGCCGCGGCAAGGCCGTCCTCGATCGGCGGAGCGACGTGTTCTCGATCGGCTCGATCCTGTACGAGCTGACCACGGGCCAGCTGCCGTTCACCGACGAGACCGAGTACGGGGTGCTCAACCAGATCGTCAATAACGATGTCCCGCCACCGAGCAAGCTCGTGCCCGACTATCCTCCTGCGCTCGAGGCGATCGTCCTCAAGGCGCTCGCGCGCGACGTGGACCAGCGCTATTCGACGGCGCTCGAGCTGCAGGGCCACATCGAGGACTTCGCACACGAGAACCGGCTGCGCGTCTCGCCGCTCGTCCTCGCACGACTGATGTCGACGCTGTTCCCCGCGCGGCTCGAGGAGTGGGACCACGCCCGGGCGCAGGGTGCGTTCTTCGTCGAGCAGCACGTGCTGCGAACGCTGATCGAGAGCGGCCGGACCGGCGACAACGCCGCGGTGAGCGCCGAGGTTGCGAAGCAGAGGAAGCCGGTGCCTCCGCCGGAGGACGAGACGACCGACATCGTGCCCTTGCGGCCGATGGACACCTCGGTCGGCACGGCGCCGGTCGTCCCGCCGAAGCCATCGCAGCCAGC
>JAYVLW010000730.1:0-8199 GCA_043759315.1 Myxococcales bacterium | reverse complement strand
GAACCTGACCAAGGAGCAGATCCTCGCGGAGACCTACCGCGGCATCCGGCCCGCGTTCGGCTACCCCGCCTGTCCCGACCACGCTCCGAAGTCGACACTGTTCACGCTCCTCGATAACGCCGCCCACCACGGCGTCACCCTCACCGAGAGCTACGCGATGTATCCCACCGCCTCGGTCTCGGGCCTGTACTTCGCGCACCCGAAGAGCCAGTACTTCGCCGTCGGTCGCTCGTAGTTGACCGCGCCGTGATCACCGCACGCGCGGAACGCTGACGTCGCAGCTCCCGCAGCGACCGAGTGACGCCGGATAGCTCGCGCCGCAGCCCGTACATTCGAGGAACGCGACCGGTGCGGAGATCGGTGCCGCAGCCAGGAACTGACGCACGCACTTCTCGGCACAGAACCGCCGCCAAGCGGCCTGGTCCGAGACCAAGATCGACGCGAGCGCATCGACGTTCCCGTCCGGGCACGTGCGCAGCTGCTCCATCAGATCAGACGCGCGCCAGTTGGCACCATGACGCTCGAACACCAGCAGCTGGTTACCGATCGCGGTGCACTTGCACCAGCTACAGGCCGATGGGAACTGCCCCGCGCGCAGGTGGCGCAGGCGCTCCGCCTCGATCGCCGCGGGCCGCCGCCCGCGCCCGAGCTCGTGCCTCCGCCACGCGACGACGATCGCGACCGCGCTCGCCGCGAGCACCACGGCGGCAACCATCTGCAAGATCACGCCGCAACCTCGACCACGATGGACTACACCGTACAGCCATCGGTCACTTCGTCGGGTACGGGCGGGGCGTTCTCCTCGGGAAGAAGTGCGAATCGCCTGCCGCAATACGCTGCAGCAGATCTCTCAGCTCCCCGGATCTACGACAGATACGGCTGCGTCAGGTCGCCGTAGAAGTCGGCGAGCAGCGAGAACAGGTCGCTGTGCTCGTACGCGAGGTCGAGGGGGCGCGTGAAGTACGTCTCGGTTGCGACGGCAAAGAACTCGGCCTCGTTGGTCGCGCCGTACGCATCCATGAGGGTGGGCCAGCCGGCGTCGACCATGGCGCGGTGCCGCGTGTACGCGGCGGAGCACACGCGTGCCCAGCGATCGCGCTCGGCGCGGTTCGCGAGTGGCGGGGTGCCATCGATGCGGCCGGTGGCCATGTCGAGCTTGTGCGCGAACTCGTGGAGCACGACGTTGCCGAGCGTCTCCTCGCGGCCGCCGGCGAGCACGGCATCCCAGGCCAGGACGACCGGGCCGCCGAGCATGGCTTCCCCGATCACCGTCCGGCCGTGGCCGACCGGCGCGCGCGGCTGCTCGAAGAACGCGAGCGGGCGCGGCGGCGTGATGAGCGTGGAGGGATAGATCAGGATCGACGCGACGTCGGTGAACCGATCGTCGGGGTGGCCGAGGGTCAGGATGCAGGCCTGCGCGGCGATCGTGACCTGCATCTCCTCGGTGAGCTCGAGGCCGCCGCAGCCCTCCCAGGACTTCTCGGAGATGAAGATCTGGATGCGCTCGAGGAGGCGCCGGCGCGCGACCGGATCGAGGCGGCGGGCGAGCGCGACGTTGCCGTCGAGGATCGCGTCCCAGTGGGCGGGGATGGGCTCCGCGAGGAGCCGTCTGCGCCGCCGATCGCGAAGCCAGCCGAACATGGGCAGAAGCTAAGGCCTGGGCGGACCAGGGCGACTCGCCCGATCGGGGAGGTCAGGTCGCGCGCTCCTGCCAGATCTGGCCGACCGCCAGTGCTGGCAGCGACCGCTCTCGCGGATTCGCGGAGTTGCGGGTGGCACCGCCGCTGCACAGGGCTAGCGGCATGAAGAAGCTGATTGCCTCTGCCCTGCTCCTCACCGCCATCACCGCCACCGCTTGCAAGAAGGAAGACAAGGCCGCCGACAAGCCCGGCGTGGCCAAGGCCGACGAGGCGCCCGCCGTCAGCGACGAGCTCGCGGCCGTGCTGCCGAAGCACGCCCCGGCGGAGTTCGCCGCGTGGGATCTGCCCGCGCGCGCCAAGGCGTGGCAGGGCGCGTGGATCAGCGAGGCATCGCTCGGCTCGCCCCATGCGATGGAGATCAAGGGCGCCGTCGTCACCACGTGGGATGGCAAGACGGAGAAGACGCTCGCGTTCGAGCTCGAGTCGCCATGCTCCGCGAAGCTCGTCGAGAAGAGCGCCGGCGGCTCGAGCTCGACAACGTCGCACTTCACGCTCAAGAACGGCGCGCTCGTGGAAGGGCTCGGCGATGCGGGCTCGCGCAAGGGCAAGGCGGCGGTCGCGTGCGTGTCGAACGAGGTGCTGACGCTCGACGAGAGCGGCACGTGCCTGAGCTGGAGCTCGATGTTCGACAAGTGGCAGTCGGAGGCCGCGACCTGCGGGTTCGCGACGAAGGACGGCAAGGAGGTGTTCACCGCCAAGGTGAACGGCATGGACACGGTGCTGCTGATCGATGGCGACGCGCTCATGTCGGAGCAGTTGTCGAAGAAGTCGGCCGCCAAGCAGGCGGACTTTGCGGCGGCGAAGGCGGCGGTGAAGCCGCGCTGAGCTGGCACCAACCGCCTCTGCGAGCTGCAGGACCTCGTCGACAGCTTGCACGCCCTGCCATGGGTGGTCACACCGATGACCAGCACCGCGTTGCGGGCTTATGCTAGCGGGTGATGCGTACCCTGGAGCCCACCGACCTCGCGTTCTTCGACAGCGCCCCGAACCGGATCGTCGGCAGCGCCCGATTCAGCGTGTCACCCGAACGCGTGTTCGAGGCGTTCGCCGATCCTGCGATGTGGCCGAAGTGGTTCCCGCTGATGCACCGCGCGGCCTGGACGCAGGGCTCGGGCGGCGTCGGCGCCGAGCGCGAGGTCGCGCTGCGTGCCCTCGGGACGTTCGTCGAGCGCATCATCGCCTGGGAGCCCGGCAAGCGGTTCGCGTTCACGATGATCAGGTCGACGTCGCCGCTCGCCGTGCAGATCGCCGAGGACTACCGGCTCGCGCCCGATGGCAGCGGCACGCGCCTCGATTGGGTGCTCGCCGCACGGCCCACCACGTTCGGCAAGCTGGGGTGGGTCCCGACGAAGCTCCTGCTCGGCTCGATGTTCCGCAAGGGCGGCAAGACCCTCGAGAAGCTCCTCGCGTAGATCCGTGCGTAGTGTCGCGAGATCATGGACCTCTCAGGATCCTTGGGTCGATGTTCAGACCCACCGTGCCCGCCGGGCGTTTGCTCTTCCATGACCCGCTCGATGACCGTGTTGCTCGTCCTCGCCGCGTGCGGCTCGTCGCACCGGGAGGTCGCGAAGATCTCGGCCCCCGGCGATGGTGAGTGCCACGAGCCGGGAGGATGTGAGGCGCCGCTGCCGAACGAGCCGCAGTTCAAGCTGCCCGACAGCGACCGCCCCGGGCCGCCGGATCCGCACCTCGGGATCCTCGAGACGCGCGAGGCGACGTGCGAGGACGTCGGGGTCAACCTCGCGTCGCTCGAGCTCGGCAACTACGCGGAGGAAGGCAAGCTCGCCCAGGTGGTCGCGAAGTACCGCGCCCAGTGCGCGAAGCTGAAGCTGACGAAGACCGAGCGCCAGTGCGTGTTCGAGTCCAGCGATCAACCGAGCATCACGTGGTGCGCGCCGAAGCTGATGCCGGGCGCGCAGGTCGCGATCGTCGATCCGCGCGAGTGCCCCGACATCGCGAAGCAGATGCGCATGCGCACGGAGCAGGCTCAGCCGGGCCAGAACGCGTGGCCGAAGCAGCTCGCCGCGATGCAGGCCTCGTGCGAACAGGATCGCTGGACGGTGCCGTTCCGCGACTGCGTGGCCTCGGTGCCGTTCCCGACCTACGTCGACTCGTACTGCGGCAACGCGGCGCCCGGGGCGCTGCGCAAGAAGCTCCAGGATCGGTACGCGCAGATCAAGTAGGCTCGCGCCCATGCAACGGTTCACCGCGACCCTGACGCCGGTGCCCGGCGGCGGCCACTTCGTCGTCGTCCCACCCGAGACCGCCGAGGCAGAAGGCCTCCGCTACGGCGCGCGAGTCCGCGGGACCATCGCTGGCGCCGCCTATCGCAGCTCGTTGATGAAGTACTCGGGCGTTTTCCACATGGGCGTGCACAAGGCGACGATCGCCGCGGCGAAGGTGACCTCCGGTACCGACGTCGCCGTCACCCTCGAGCTCGACGACGAGCCTCTGCCCACCGACACCGTCCCGAAGGATCTCGCGAAGGCGATCAACTCGAGCGCGAAGGCGAAGACCGCGTGGGCGACCGAGTCGCCGGCCCACAAGCGCGAGCACGTCCAGCACGTGATCGAGGCGAAGCAGAAGGAGACGCGCGCCCGCCGGATCGCGAAGACCGTCGCGATGCTCGCCGCGAAGCCGGCGAAGAAGACGCCGGCTACGAAGCGAGCCAGGCGCGGATGATCTCGTACGCCGGCGGGTCGAGCAGGTCGAGGTGGCCCGTGCTGAAGAGGATCCGCTTGTTGACCGCGGGGAACGCGAGCGCCAGCGCCGGCGTGGCGTGCTCGCCCAGCGCGCTGTCGACCGGGACCATGCCGTCTCCGCGCAAGGTAGCCGTGGGTTCGCTCGACAGCGAGCCCGCGAGCGCGAAGCAGCGCACGCCCTCCGGGAGGGCGATCAAGTTGCGGGGGTCGTCGTGCACGTCGAAGCGATCGCGGCCCTCCCAGTGCTCGTCGAGTACGTTGCCGTAACGTAGATCGGTGATACCCGCGCTGCGCACCCGGGCGAGCCGCGCGAACGGCGCGGAGAACCGGCTGACGCCGAGGAGCAGGTGGACCCAGCTGCCACCGCGCTCGAGCGGAGCGCCGTGATGAGGAGCGCCGAGCGTGACGAGCGCGTCGACGCGGCCGCGCCACGAGTGGTCCGCCTCCTCGCCAACGTGACACGCGCTGCGTGCCACCAGGCCGCCCATGCTGTGCCCGACCAGCACGAGCTGCGTCACGGCGACCGGCCAGGCGGCGACCAGCTGCTCGAGTAGCCCCGCGAGCTCGCGGCCGTTCGCGGAGATGTGGAGACCGCTGTTGTAGTGGACGTAGATCGGCGACGCCCCGAGGTCAGCAGCGATCGCCACGCCGTGATCGTGGCTGTTGCGCAGGAACATCAGATCCGTCGCGCACGAGCCATGGAGGAGGACCACGAGCGTGCCGGTCGCGGCTGGAAACGCGGCGCGCAGCGCCTCGGGGGTCAGCTCGAGCGCATGGCCGCCGGAGCGCAGGCGCATCGGGATCGCGAGCGGGTTCTTGGTCTCGACGAGGTAGTCACCGAGGACTCCGTTGAGCGCACCGAGGATCGCCTCGCGCTCGGCGCCCGGCACGCTCGCGCCGAGCACGGGCGCGAGGCGCTCGAGCGCGACATCGATCGTGGCGCCCACCACCGAGGTGATGCCGCGGACCATGCCATGCACGATCCCGGTGACGAGCTTGGCGGGCCCTTCGAGGGGGCGGCCGAGGAACGCCGGGCCCGCGGCAGACTCGATCTGGATGGCCTGGACGAGCTCGCTCACGCCGCGCGTGGCCTCGACGGCCAGCTGGCTCGCGCCGCGGAGATCGTCGCCGTGGCTGCGCGCCTTCTTGCTCACTCGACGTGAGCTTTGCACATCACGGCTTCGGGCGGCACTCCCGCGCGAGCCGCTTGAGGCCCCCCACGGTGCCCTCGAGCTTGATCGAGAAGAACCCTGCCTCGTCGCGCGCTGCGCCGGTGGTGCTGAGGACCGCGTAGGTCTTCGGCTCGCGCTTCATCAGCGCCTCGTTCGGCTTGAACCAGACACACCCGTCGACGGTCGAGGCATCGAGTGCGTCGGCGAACTTCACGCCGAGGCGCGCGTGCATCTCGAGATCGGGGGACACGATGTCGAACCGATTCATCGTCAGCTGGCCATCGCGGATCACCACGCGCAGGTCGAGCGCACCCAGATCGATGTGCCCGAAGTCGACGTCTCCGATCCCGGGGAGCGCGAGCTGCGCCTTGCTGTCTCCGAGACCGCAGCCCGCCGGGCAGCTCGCCGCGATCGAGCCGCTGATCTCGTTGTACTTCACCGCGCCGCGGGCCTTCGGCACGGTCAGATCGATCGTCACGTTGGCGAGCCCCGTCATCGGCAGGCCCGCGAGCGTCGCCGCGATGATCGGCATGTCCTGGAGCGGCACGTCCTTGCGCCGGACGTCGACACGGATCATGTCGTCGGTCCGATGGACCGCGTCATCGGGGTTGAACGCCCCGATCTCCACCTCCTCGGGTGTCGAGCGTTGACTGCAACCGAGCAGGAGCCCGACGAGAGGCACGGTGATGACGGCGCGCATGGGCCTAGGCCTCTTCAAGTCCTGCACCAGCGCGCGCCCCGCGGAGGTCCGCGTAGTTACCCGCGCGCCAGGCTGGCGTGTGGTGCCGGCGTGACACGCGGAGGACACGAAGCTGTCAGCCTGGCACCACGGGGGCAGATCAGCGCATCGTGGCCGCGAGCCCGATCGCCGTCACCAGGCCGATCACCACGAGCACCACGACCGCCAGCGCACGTGCCTCCGCGGCGCGCTTCTCGCGGACCGCCTGGACCCGACCGACCTCGGACTCGCGCGCGACCTGCGCATCGCGCGCCGGCTGCGCATCCACGATGGGCCGATACGGATCCCCGGGCGCGACCTGCTCGTGCGCGGCATCGGCGTTCGCGTAGACGTCGCGCACCCGCGCACCGAGGTTCGCCATCACGGCGAGCGGCGGCGCGAGGGCGTCGAGCTGCTCGGTCCAGCCGTGGAAGCCCAGCCTGATGCTGCGGGTCCCATCGGGGTTCTCCACCGTCTCGAGATCGACCTGCTTGTGAAGATCCAGCAGACCGCGGACGGCGGGATCGATCAGCGCGCGCACGACGTCGGCCGGTGCCGCTTCCACCAGGAACGCCTCGTCGAAGCGAGGATCGCCGATCTGCACGTCGACCATGTCGCCGCGCGCGATCACGTGCTTGTCGGACCGCGTGTGGCGGCGGACGTGGATCGCGAGCGGATACGCCTTCGGCACGTCGACGTGGATGTGCGTCCAGTTCTCCGCGCTCGAACCAGAGCCGCGGGTGGCGAACTCGAGCGTCGTCTTCGCGCCGAGCGCGGTGCCCCACGCCTTGCTCGAATCATCATGCTGACCGCCGAGGTGCGCGGCGATCGCGGCGAGCTTGGTCATCCGCGCCGCCTTCGCCTTCGTGGTGGCGGTCGTCGCGAACGAGATGACCGCGACCACCAAGACCAGGACGAACAAGAGGACGACGCCGATGGCCACTACCGTGCTCCTTCGCGCGCGGTCTCGGCGAGTGGGCGGATCGCGCAGCCCTCGAGGTGATCGTTCACCAGGCCCATCGCCTGCATGAACGCGTACAAGGTGGTCGGCCCGACGAACGACCAGCCCTTGGCCTTGAGCTCCTTCGACAGGCGAAGCGAGGTGGGCGTGCTCGACATCTTCATCAGCGCGGCGCGGGTCATCCTGCGGGGGCGCTCCTTCGGCGGAGGCAGGAAGCTCCACACGTAGCGCGCGATCGAGCCGTGCTCGGAGGCCAGCTCGAGTGCGCGCTTCGCGTTGTTGATCGTGGATTCGATCTTGCCGCGGTGGCGCACGATGCCGGCATCGCCGAGGAGGCGCCTCACGTCGCGCGCACCGAACTTCGCGACCTTCGCCGGCTCGAAGTTCGCGAACCCGGCGCGGAACGCCTCCCGCTTGCGCAGGATCGTCAGCCACGACAACCCGGCCTGGAACCCCTCCAGGCACAGCTTCTCGAACAGGCGGCGATCGTCGCGCACCGGGAAGCCCCACTCACCATCGTGGTAGGCGACGTAATCCGGCGTGGAGACGCCCCACGCACAGCGCGGACGCAGATCCGGTCCGGGTGCGAGCCCGCTCCTGGGTGCCACGCTCACACGGTAGCAGACGCTCGTGGACGCTAGGCGCCGCAGCAGCGCTTGTACTTCTGGCCGGACCCGCACGGGCACGGATCGTTGCGCCCCACGCCCGACGACAGCAGGCGGTTGATCGCGGCGCACAAGAGCTCGACGCCCCCACCCGGGCGTAGCGCGTTGTGGAGCGCGGCGCGCATCGGCTCTTGCTCGTCGAAGGTGGCCTCGGTGCGCTCGTGCTCGTAGTAGCGGACCTGCCCCGAGCCGTCGACGCCACAGTTCGCGTTGGTCTCGAGCGCGTGCGCCTTGCGGCAGCGCGCGGGCCGCGCCGGATAGATCGAGCACAGCCCCTCGCG
>JAYVLW010000729.1:0-5768 GCA_043759315.1 Myxococcales bacterium | reverse complement strand
CCATCGGCGAGGGCAAGGACAGGACGATCGCGAGCGCGACCGACACGCCGATGTTCGTTCCGGATGCGCCCGCGAACGCGAGCGAGGCCGGCATCGCGACGATCTCCATCGAGCCGCCGCCGATCACGCAGCTCGTCGGCCGTCTCGGCAAGGTGGTCGCCTCGAAAGCGCACGCATTCTCGCGGCTCGAGCTCGATCTCGCGCCTCAGCTCGTGCCCACGCCGAAGCGCGCGCAGGTCGTGTTCGTGATCGATACCAGCTACACGATGGAGGATCGCGGCGTGGACGCGCAGCTCGACCTCGTCGCCGCCTACGCGACGCACGTCCCCGACGCGGAGATCGAGCTCGTCACGTTCCGCCGCCACGCCGCGCGCGTGTTCGGTCGGTTCATCGCTGTGCGCGAGCTGCCGGCCGCGCTCGCAACCGCGCGCAAGGCGAACAAGCTCGCGCTCGGCAACGGCTCGAACCTCGACGAGGGCGCGCTGCTCGCGTCGCGCATCCTGGCCGATCGGACCGGCCCACGGCGCGTGGTGCTCGCGACCGACGAGCTCGTGCGCAAGTCCCTGACGAACCAGATCGCGCTCGCGGCGTTCGCGACGCTGTCGCCCGAGACCGTCGTCCACGTCATCGTCCCGAAGCTCGACAGCGACGACCGCGCGAACCTCACGCGGCGCGACGACGCCGACTTCGCGCACCTCGCGACGAAGCACCACGGCATCTACGCCGACCTCGGCGGCTTCCCCGCGAAGACCATCAAGGAGCTCGCGCCGACGGTGCTCGAGCTCGTGCGTCCGACGCGGATCGAGGACGCCGCGGTCACCGGCTTCGAGCTCGAGAGCAACGTCCTGCACGAAGGCGACGGGGTCCGCCTGATGCGCGACACCGAGGCCCAGCCCGCGCCGGATCGCGTCACGCTGACCGGCCGGCTGTGGAGCGATCCGGTCAAGCGCGAGCTCACCGCCAGCGCGCAGTTCTCGATCGCGACGGCCGCGTTCGTATTCGGCGAGGACCAGCACCAGAGCCTGTCGGATGCCGAGCAGATGACCGTGGCGATGATGGGCCACGCCGTGTCGCCGGTGACCTCGTACGTCGCCGCGGAGCCCGGCGTGCGTCCGTCGACGATCGGCCTGGCTCGGGGCTTCGGGACGATCGGCTCGGGCCGCTACGGCACGATCGGCCACGGCTATGGCTCGGGAGCCGGCTCGCTCCGCGGTGAGCCCGACTGGGACAGCATGTTCGACATCGCGTCGTGCATGAAGTCGCAGGCGCCGTCGGCCCCGTGGTCGGTCGACATCACGATGGAGACCACGCGCATGGAGGTCGTCGACGTGACCTCGGACACGCCGGGTGGGATGGCGCGCTGCCTCGTCGACGCCGTGTGGGCCGCGAAGCTCGATCCCGGCCGGTTCGACGACGACCACCAGACCTACACGTTCTCCCTCTCGGGGCTGCCGTCGACGCCGTAGTATGATCGGCTCGTGCGCGCGACGACAGTGGTGTTGATCGGTCTGGTCGCCGGCTGCTACCGGCCGACAACCGAGCAAGCATGCAGCGTCACCTGTGGCCCCGGAGCCTCGTGTCCTGCCGGGCTCACCTGCGACAACGGCGTGTGCAAGACGGGCGGCGCGTGCCCCGTCGACGCGGCGGAGCTCGGCGCCGGGGGCGCCAGCCAGCAAGGCGGCGGCGGTGGCGGCGGTGGTGCGGGCATCATCGCCCTGTTCCCCCCGACGCTCGTGGTCGGAGACCGTTCGCCTCCATGACGATCCGCGCCTCGATTCTCCTCGCGCTCGCCGCGTGTGGCGATGACACCACCGTCCCGCCGGATGCGATCTCGATGGCGCCGGATGCCGCCGGGGCCTACGTCCCCGGCGCCGCCTTGTCGATCTCGCACGGCGACCCGGGCAACGACGAAGATCCCGCGCTGCTGCGCGCGAGTGATGGTTCGATCTACGTCGCCTGGTACTCGCAGCACGCGGGCGACGACATCTTGATCTCGAAGACTACCGACGGTGCCGGGTGGTCGGTCCCGACGCGCGTCACCTCGGATCCGACGACGAACTTCGGCCCCACGCTCTACCAGGACGCCGCGGGTACGTTCCACGCGGCTTGGTTCCGCTGGACCACTGCGCCGCCGGGCAAGATCATCTATTCGCATAGCGCCGATGGCCTGACGTGGTCCGCCGCCGACGAGGTCGAGGTCACACGGGCGGCCGCCACCGATGATTGGGTCCCCTCGATCAACGAGACCCCGGCCGGCGAGCTCGTGATCGCGTTCGCGCGCAACACGTGCCCGCCCCCGAACACCTGTTACGCGATCGACATCGCACGCTCGACGACCCGCGGCGCGGCCTGGGAAGCACCGATCGCCGTCGTCTCCGCGGGTTCGGGGCTCGAGCACCACCTGCCCGCGCTCGCACGCATCGGGAACGAGCTGGTGCTCGCGTGGGATCCGTTCAACGACACCGCGAACGCGCCCTGGGAGAGCGCGACCACCGGTTCGTACGTGCGCGTGATGCGCTCGACGACGGGCACGACGTGGACCGCCGCGTCGGACGTGACCACGCCGCAGCCGACCAGCATCACGCTGTACCCCACATTCTACGCCGACCACGCCGGCGCGTGGCATGTCGGCTATCTGGCGGGCGACCAGGCGGCGACCGCCGTGGTGGAGGTGCCGCTCGCGGCGCCGGCGACCACGCCCGCCGTGCTTCCTCTCCCCGGGTACTCACCGCGCATCGTCGCCACGCCGACGGCGGGCGTGTACCTCGGGGCGTACGTTGCCGGGGCAGTGAACGAGCGCGAGGTCTACGTGAAGGTGTTCAGCCACTGACGGAGCACGTCGCGCGGCCAGCAACCTAGCAGCTCGACGGGCTCGCGCACGTGCGCGTTGGATCGAGCGTGCCGGTGCCACCGCCACCGCCGGTGTTGCCATCGCGCTCGGCCGCGGGTGCGTTCGGTGCCGATTGCCCGCCGGAGCCACCACCGGCCGCGGACCCACCCGACTGCGAGCAGGTGCCGATGATGCTCGAATCACTCGTGGTGAGGATGCCGACCGAGCGACCGCCTTGGCCACCGGCGCCGCCGCCGCCGTGGCCACCGTGGGCCCCGACACCGCCCGCACCCGGGAACGCCGAGCCCGGGTTGCTTCCACCGACGCCACGTCCACCGCCGGACTGACCGCGGCCGCCCGAGCCGCCCGGACCGCCCGCGCTCGCGACACCGCGCGTGAGCGAGCAGCTCTCGACGGTCACCGTCGATGTGCCGACCGCGACGATGCCGAACGCGCCGCCGCCACCGCCGCCGCCACCGCCACCGCCGCGCGCCGCGCAGCCTCCCGCGCCGCCGCCGCCACCGCCGGGGCCATAGGCGTCGGTGCCGCTATCGCAGCCGCCGCTGCCGCCGCCGCCGCCGCCGCCGCCACCATTCTCGCCCGTACCGCCAGGGTTTCCGGCCTGCGCGTACCAGTACACGCTGCCGACCCCACCGAGGTAGCCGCCGCTCACCGCGCCACCCGCTGCACCGTTCTGCACGAAGCCCTGGATTCCGTCGGAGGTCGGGCCGCAGCTCCCACCACCGGACCCGCCGAGGCCCTCGAGCCCGAAGCTCCCGTTCTGATAGGCACCGGGCGTGCCGTTCGAGCCCGGCCGGGCATTGAGGTTCAGCGAGAACACGCCGCAGTTCGTGTCCATCGTGCCGCCCTGACCGCCGGCCCCGCCGTTCATCGGCCGCGACGACGGCGACTGCGAGCAGGAGTTCGTCCCGGCGCCACCCGGGCCGCCGCGCGACGAGCTGTTGCACGTGGTCGAGAACTGATCTCCGTTGCCGCCGTTGGTGCCGAACATCTGGCCCTGGGCGTCGGCGATCACCGCATCCGTGCCCGCGGTGCCGACGGCACCGGACGCACCCGAACCCGCCACGATCTGCACCCGCGACAACGTGACCATCGCGGCCTTCGCGTGGACCACGTAGCTCGAGCGGCCATCGCGCCCGCTCGTACCGCCCACGCCCTGCGCGACCGGCCCCTGCAGCACGAGGTCCCCCATCGTCACCGGCACGATCAGATCGTGCGCGCGCACCGTCAGGTACTCGCCATCGCCACCCGTCGTGGTGTCCTGCCCGCCGGTCACCGTCACCCGGTTCGCATTGTTCGAGTACGGGCCGCGCTGCCAGTTGAAGTCGAAGCCACCCCACACGTTGACGCCGTTGAGGAGCACCACGACCTCGCTGTACGTGCCGGCCTGGACGTAGACGTTCGGCCGCGAGGCCTGCACGCCGCGCACGATGCCGAACGAGATCGTCTGGCATGGCGTGGTGTGCGTGAGCCCGCAGGTCGCGTTGTTCACGCCCGCGCCCGCGACGAAGATGCCCTTGGTGTACTCGCCATCGATGCCGTCGCAGTTGGCGTCCGCGTACGTCGCGTCGGGTGAGTCGGTGGCCGACGGCGGCTGACATGCGCCCCATCCGTTGACGCCGTTGCACGTGCTCGCGCCGGCGCACTGCGTGCCGAGCAACGTGGTGATGCTGCACGTATCCAACATTCCCTGCTGGGTCGCGCTCTGGCAATCGCATGCCCCGGAGTGCGGCGTGCACTCGCGATACGTCGCGGTGCCGATCATCTCGGTCGTGCAGTCGTAGCCGGTCGGGCACGACACCGTCGAGCAATCGCGACCGCAGTACTTCCGGCCCGTCGCCTCCGTGAGGCACTTGTCCATGCCGATCAGCGTGCACTCGGAGTCCTGCTGGCACGGGCTACACAGCTGCGTGGACGTTGGCACGCACACGAACGCGACCTGACCCGGATCGATCGCGCCGAGCACGCCGAAGCAGCCCCAGCCATCTGGACACATGCCGCACAGCTTGCTGCACACGCCGCCGCTGCCGGCCGCGATGCAGAGGTGGCTGTCACACTGATTGGAGTCGGTGCACGGGTCTCCGAAGTCGGCGAGGTCGGCATCGATCATCGCGTCGACCGCGATCGGCGCATCGGCCGCCGATCCATCGCCGGCATCGATCTCATCGGCGCGTCGCGACGACGCACAGCCAGCGACCACGACCACGCACAGCACGGCTCTCGCGATGTTCCCCATCGCCTGGGAACGTAGCAGAACAGGTCGGACCTTCACCGAGAATCCGTGACAACGCGTGGCGGCACGCACAACTGACCACCCATCAGAGCTCTCCTCGGCAACGTTCGGCACATGTGGAGCTCGTCACCCGGTCTGGTCCCCGGCCGGACGACAATCCTCCCGATGATGCTCCGACTGTTCGTGGCGCTGGGGATGATGACCGGATGTGCGGATCTACTCGGTGAGGGAGCGGTCGGGATCTCCTGCCAAGGCGACGCGTGCACGTGTGGACCCGACTCGGGCTCCTGCTCGCATAGATGCACGCCGGGCGAGCCGTGCTCGATCGCGTGCGATGACTCGAGCTGCTCCCTCGACTGCAACGGCGCGTCGAGCTGCACCGCGAGCATTCGCTCGACCTCGACCGCGCAGATCAACTGCGCCGGCGGACCGTGCACCATCGACTGCCTCGATTTCGGGCATTGCACGGTGAACGAGTGCGTGGCCCCGGACTGCAAGGTCAAGTGCCGCAGAGACTTCGTCGTGGTGACGAACCCGACGGTGACGTGTCCGTAGCATCGGAAGTTCCTCGCCGATCGAGTACGCTGTGACGCGTGCGTGCGATCGTCCCGTTGATGGTGAGCCTGGCAGCGTGTAGCGACGGTCCGTCGTCGCCGAAGGACGCTCGTGCCGATGCTCCCGAGG